>CAZVIT010000029.1:8042-11852 GCA_964626865.1 uncultured archaeon
ACCTCTAGAATAGCCGTAGGATTACTAACAGGTTTATTGTTATTTACAACATTTACTCCATCCCCTATTTTCACAGTAGATTCACCATTTTCATTAAACATAGATTCAGATGATAGCGAATTCTTTCAATATCCTGGAGAAACAAATACCACATCGATAAAAATATGGAACAATGGTGAAGAAGATGGCTGGGAAAACCTTTCAATAAGCTTTGATGAGATAGAGAATGTAACTATCTCTTTTACTGTAAATTTTGTGAATGTGAGCTCAGCTTCAGATGGAATAACTACTGCCTCTGAAGAATTTAGAAAATATGTATCTTATGACACGGAGAATAATATTACTTTTTTGAATCTATCATCAGGTGATTCTGCAAATCTAACTTTAATGATTACAACATTAGACAATGCAACTTTTCAAGATACAAAATTTGATTTGAAGGTAAAAAGTAGAACAGAAGATGTTTATACTTCAACCTTTCATTTGTATAATAGAGATAAACAATAATGTCAGTTTTCGAGGGCAGAGCATGGATTTCAAATCAAGGATTACTTGATGTATCAATTGAAGTTGATAATGGTTATATTTCTTCAGTTAAAAAAACTAATTTAGAGCCAAATAAAGAGAAAGTCAGGGGTTTGATTTTGCCAGCAGCATTGGATATGCATGTTCATTTTAGGGATCCAGGCTATCCACATAAAGAAGATTGGAAAACAGGTTCTGAATCTGCAGCTTGTGGAGGAGTTACTGCAGTAGTAGATATGCCTAACACTAATCCATTTACATCCAATCTTTCCTTATTTAGAGAGAAAGAACAAATCGCTAAGAATAAATCGGCAGTTGATTTCGGTATAGGAATTAATGTTGAAGAGAATTTAACAGAACAGGCTTGGTTTCATACAGTTCCTTCAGCTTTTTGGAAATTATACCCATATGGCATATCATCAGAGGATTACTTTAGATTTGCCAAAGAAGTTTTAGATAAGACAAAAAAACCTTTGGTAATACATTGTGAACATCCAGATTATATGCACAATAATCCTCTTGAAAAATTGTCAGATCATACAGAGAATCGCTTGATTGCAGAAGAAAAGTGCCTTTCAGCAATGCCTTCTTCAAAATATTTACATGTTGCTCATTTATCAACTTCTAGTGGTCTAAAAAATCTTCCAGCGTTGTCATCTACAGAAGTCTGTCCACATCATCTTTTATTAAATTTAGATAATTGCAGTTCGTTAGATTGTAAAGTAGATCCGCCTTTGCGTAATATCTCAGATAATAATAATCTTTACAATGCCTATAGGAATGGTAAAATTCCAATATTAGCAAGCGATCATGCTCCACATACAATTGAGGAAAAAAGATCAGATGAGCCCCCATCAGGAATGCCTGGTGTAGAAACTATGGTTCCTTTAATGTTACAAGAGGTTATTGAGAAGCGTCTAGATTTGAGTAGGTTAGTAAATAGCATGGCAGAAGCTCCAGCAGATCGACTTGGTTTAAATCGAGGCCGCATAGAAGAAGGACAACCTGCAGATTTTATGTTTGTAGATTTAGAGGATTCAGAAAAAATCAATGTAGATAAGTTACATTCACGTTCCAATTGGTCGCCTTTTGAAGGCTGGCAAGCAATATTCCCTCATAAAGTGTTTAGGAGAGGGGAATTGATTTCTGAAAATTCGGAAGTTGTTTCTAATGGAGGAGGAATAAATCTTTTTGACTAGTATTTTTTTCTGACGAAACTTTAATACTGTCATTATTTCAATTACCTATGATGCGAGGTCTTAGATATTCCTTAATTTTGCTTTGTTTTTCAATATTGTTAATTTCCGTTCCAGCCGATTCTGAAAAATATTCTAATACAGAATTTTTCTTAGCTAAGTCAGGAATTGGTGACACTTATGAATTGACTATAGACGAGCCCTCAGAGGCTACACCCAAATATTGGAAATGCCGTGACGATCCAAACCAAGCTAACACTTTCTATCCATTAGTTTCATGGGAAATGAACATGGGAGGTCCTTTGGAATTAGGAGATTCCTATAGTTATATTTTCTGGGTAGAATCAACAAATGTTCAAGAAATTAGTTTTAGGACAACACTATATATTCGTACTCAAGAAGGATATAATAATTTATCAGTGGATGAGGTTAGTAAATCTTCAGGTTTTGGCTCTTTTTTATCCGAAAATTACACTATTGAATTGGAAGATTCAGGCATTGACAAAAGTTTATTTCCAGATGGCGTTCCTCCATATACTACTCTTGGAATAAAGCTAGAAACAAGTGTTACTTGGGCACCAGATACAGATAATAGAACTGTCTGGGTTAAAGCAGCTCACTCAGATTTCCTATCTTCTTTTATATTAGATTTTAAGTATGTTAATATTGAAAATGATGATTATTATTTTGTTAATGATAGAGTCGACGCAATAGACGAGGATTCTTTGTTCATTAAAGTAAATGTTACCAATGCTTTAGGTGCAGATAATTTGGATGTATCTTCTGCAGAAATAATGATTGAGGGTGTCGCTGGAGGCGGAAAATTTAAGGATTCAATACAATTAAAGGATAAACATACTTATGCTAAATATATTCAAGGAAAATGGTGGTATCAAGAGGACAATAGTATTACGACTGGGAATTATGTTATTAAATTCTCATTGAAGGATAACTATGGCAATACTTGGACCTCATCATTGTCGTATTATTTAGAAGTAGATCAATATGGCTTAGAAATTGAATTTGATGAGGGTAGTAGCGCGAATGGTCAATTACCTAAAGGTGGAAAAACAGATTATTCATTTAAAATATTGAATGTAGGCAATACTCGTGATGTATTTATGATAACTATTGATGATTCGGACCTTCCATCCGGCTGGGAAGTTAGTCTTCAATCAGATTCCTCAGTTAATCTTCAAATGGGACAATCATCCGATGTCCAAATTAGAGTTGAAGCTCCAGTTTCAGCAAAGGGTGGTTCATCGGAAAGAATAACAATTACGGTAATATCATCAGGAAATGAAAATATTTTTGAAGAGATTAACCTAGATACTACTGTGCGAACCTATGGAGTAGCATTCCTTTCAGTTCCAGAGAAAATCACTATAGATCCAGAAGAATTAGACATTAATGGATATTATAAATTTAAAATTAATTTGAGGAATACAGGCAGTGATAAAGATACTTTTGATTTGGGAGTTACAACTTCAAGAAGTGATTGGACAGTACATGTAGAAGTAGAAGGAAATGATATTACAGCAGTTACAATTAATAAAGCTCAATCACTTGCAGTGGATATTGTTGTAAGACCAGTTAATTATGAGGACAGTCTAGGCGAAGAGGTCACATTTTTAATTACTGCAGATTCGATTTCACCAGGAGATGGTTCAGCTACAGCTAGTTCTAAAATTATTATTGATATTCCTGCTGAAAAAATTTCAGATTTATCAGTAAGTATTGATGATGTGTTAATTAACAACAAACCTATTAATTTATTACAGCCAGATGATCTGAAAGTAGGCATGCCTATTGTTATCCAGTTGACGGTTAATAACAATGGAGGAAAAAGTACAGGAATGTTTAAAGTTACCTTGTATGACGGTTCACTTAAAATCGATGAATTTACGGTTGAGCAAGGTGTAAGAGGTTTTAGTTCAGCTCCAGTTTTATTCAATTGGGAATCTTCATCAGAAGGTATTAAGACACTCAAAGTTCGAGTTGATTTTGAGCAACAAACAGATGAATCAAATAGTAAAAGAGCAGACAATACATTGACTTTACCACTTACAATAAGTGAGAAAAGCTCTTC
>CAZVIT010000030.1:0-11633 GCA_964626865.1 uncultured archaeon
AAACTACTGGATCTGGGTCACCATTTGTTTATGGTGTTTTAGAAGACCGTTTTAAAGAAAACATGTCTGTAAAAGATGGTAAAGAGTTGGGAGTCAGGGCATTAACTGCAGCAATGAAAAGAGATTCAGCTTCAGGTGATGGCATATCAATGTGTGTCATAAATTCGAAAGGATATCACAAGGTTTCCTTTGATGAAATAGAGAAAATTCAAGCTAATTTGTAGACGAAAGTCAACAATTAAGGAAGGTCAAATGGCCGTAGAGGACGTAATAAAATTAGTAAAGAAAGTCGCAACAGAAGTCATTCCAGACACTATTACATTTACAGATGTTAAAGTGGAAGCTTCAAATGTAGTTCTATACACACCTAATCTAGAAATTTTCTCAGACAATAACGATTTAATTAGAAAATTAGCTCAAAATGTTAGAAAGAGAATAGTAATAAAAGCAGATTCTAGCGTAAGAAAACCTATTATCTCTGCAAAACAAAAGCTTAGTGAGATAATGCCTGAAGAAGCAGGCATAGTAGATACTCGGTTTGATGAAACAAACGGAGACGTAATATTAGAAGCTACTAATCCTGGCAGAGCCATTGGAAAACATGGTGTCATTTTAAACCAAATTAGAAGAGAAATTGGATGGAATCCTGTAATAATAAGATCCCCACCTATGGAATCTAGAACTTTGAAAGACATCCGAAATTACATGCTTGAAGAAAAAATTGCAGAAGGAAGGAAAAAATTCTTGACAAGAGTAGGTAAAAAGATTTTCAGAGATACTATTCCCGGTGAACAGCATGTAAGAGTTACCGCACTTGGAGGATATAGAGAAGTTGGGAGGTCTTGCCACCTCTTAATGACTAAAGATAGTAAAGTACTGATAGACTGTGGATTTAATCCCGGTAATGAAAAAGAACCTAGCCCATTTTTGAGTGCGCCTGAGGTGACTCCACTGGAGGGAATAGATGCTGTAGTACTAACACACGCGCACTTAGACCATTCTGCTTTATTGCCAATGCTCTTTGTCTATGGCTTTGATGGGCCAATCTATTGTACACCACCTACACGAGAACTATCCTCATTATTACAAAATGATTTTATAAAGATTCAAAATTCTGAAGGGAAAAAGGTCCCTTACAATACTGAACAAATACGTCAAGCAATAAAAAATACCATTCCCTTAAATTATGGAGATACTACTGATATCTCTCCTGATCTTAAATTGACATTTCATAACTCCGGGCATATCCTAGGATCTGCTGCTGCACACTTTCATGTAGGAGATGGGCAATACAATCTTGTTTTCTCAGGTGATATTAAATTTGAGAATACGTGGCTTTTCGACAGAGCTGTAAATCATTTTCCAAGACTTGAGGCCTTAATTATGGAATCAACATACGGAGGTTACAACGATTTTCAACCTGCTAGAGAAGAAGGATCAAGAACATTGTATGAAATAATTAATAGAACTGTCGATAAAAAAGGCAAAATTTTGATTCCTGTATTTGCAGTAGGTAGATCTCAGGAAGTAATGCTTGTTTTAGAAAAGTTACATTCCGAGGGGAAACTTAAAGAGATGCCAGTGTATCTTGATGGAATGATATGGGAAGCAACTGCCTTGCACTCTGCTTATCCTGAATATCTAAACAACAATTTAAGAAACAAGGTTTACCAGAATCAAGACAACCCATTTAGATCGGAGATATTTAACAAAGTAGAAAGTTCTGAAATGAGACAAGAAATTTGTGGAAGAGAAGAGCCCGCTATTGTATTGGCTACATCTGGAATGGTAAACGGAGGACCAGTAATGGAATATCTTAGACACTGGGCTCCAGACTCAAAAAATACTATGGTATTTGTAGGATACCAAGCTGCAGGAACTATGGGTCAACGAGTGCAACAAGGAGTAAAAGAAATACACCTACATGATCGTGAAAAAGGAGGAACTATACCTGTAAAAGTTAGTATGAATATTGAAACATGTGAAGGTTTTTCAGGACATAGCGATAAAAGACAATTAATGAGATACCTAAGAACAATAAGGCCAAGGCCAAAAATTGTCTTGCTAAACCATGGCGACCCCCAAAAATGTGAACAATTTGCTAATGACATTCGGAGAAAAATTAGATTGGATACCAGAGTCCCTAGTAATCTTGAAACAATAAGGTTCATGTAGTATGAAAAGTGTCGAAAAGAAAATCATTGAGGTATTAGATGAATTGGAAAAATGGGAAAATCGCAAAGAAAAAGTGAAGGAAAGATATGCCAGAGGCGATGCAGATAAAAGTGAAATTGAAAGAATTAACGAACAAGTATCTCATTACAAGAACCTTTTAAGCGATATGAAAAAGAAAATGAATAGTACAGACATATCAAGAACTATAGCAAGAACTGGGAACTAATAATTAATATCCTTCCTTTGCTCCTATATAGCAGGTGAGGTGGCAGAGCCCGGCTATGCACGCGACTGCAGATCGCGACCACGGGAGTTCGAATCTCTCCCTCACCACCATTACATTCTTTCTGGAGCTTGAATACCTATTATGTCTAATGCATCAAATAAAATTTTTTTAGCTGAAGATACTAAATTTATTCTTAACGGTTCATTACTATCTCCAATAACCTTACAATCTCTGTAAAAATTGTTGAATTGCGAGGATAATTGATGAATATAAGTTGGAATATTATGTATTGCAAGTTTAATAGCTGATGACTCTATAACTTGTGGCCATTTGGCCAAAATCCTAACTAAATCAATTTCAGATTCTACTAAATCCACTTCCAGTTTCAATTCGGGAATTTCCTTTCCATACTTATTCAATATAGAAGACATTCTAGCATGTGAGTACATAGCAAATGGGGCAGAATCTCCCTGTATACTAAGTGCATCATCTATGTTAAATGTAAAACCCTTCTCTGGTTGAACTTTAATAATATTATATCTTAAAGAACCTATACCTATTTTTTCTGAAAGTAAATGTTTTTGTTCTTGACTCATTTCCACATCTTTCAACCTTTCAAAAGAAGCTTGTACAATTTTTTCCATCATATCATCTAAATAGACAACACGTCCAGCTCTAGTAGACATTTTCCCACCTGGGAGATTAACAAATGAATAAAACAAATTATCTGGCTTAGAGGATTTCAACTCCTCTAGTGCAATATTTAGTAAATTACTTTGAAGTTTGTGATCCTCGCCTAAGATATTCAAGGCCCTTGGAAATCTTTCAAATTTATTAAGATGGTATGCAATATCTCTTGTAGTATACAAGCTTAAACCATTTTTTCGAGTAAAGAAAAATTTTTGATTCCTTCCAGCTATATTTTTATCTCTCAAGTCTAAGTAAAAGGCACCCTCTTCCTCTACACAGATATCGCTATTTTTTAGAGATGCAATTACTTTATTCACACTACCGTCAAGAAGCAAATCTGATTCATGAAAATATGAATCTGCCTCAGCATTTAATCTTTTGAGAGAAGAACGCATGCCTGAAAGCATCATCTCAGCCGCATTTTTCACTTCAAATAAAGCTTCTTTGTCACCACTTTCAATAAGCTCCATTTTTTCATAAATCTGGGATTTAACTTTTTCATTATGCTTTAACGCATCAGAAGCCTGTTGGTAACATTCCACTAATTTATGATCCTGCTTTTCAGAAGCTCCGGCCTTATAATTCTTAATTCCAAATGCTACAGTAGCGGCCTGCCTACCAGTATCATTTACATAATACTCAGTAAAAACATCATATCCCTTATATTTAAGAAGTCGAGAAATGCTATCACCAATTATCGGGTTTCTAGCCCTCCCCATGTGAAAAGGGCCAGTAGCATTTGCTGAAGTGTGTTCCACTATGACTGACTCGTTCTTGGAAGTACCTCTACCATAATCATTTCTCCTTATATCATTGAAAACATCTAATATAATGGAATTCCAATCTAAAACTATATTGCAAAAAGCTTTAACAACAAAAACCTTCTTGACTAACTTAATATTTGATACTAAGCCTGATACCTCTTTTGCAACCTCCTCAGGACTCTTATTCAGTATCTGAGCACCTGGAAAACATATAATTGATAAGTCACCTTGAATTGGATCCTCATCAATAGGAAGCTGCGGAAAATTATTATCCTTAAATAATTGTTTAATATTCGAGATTAATAAATCTTTTCCTTTTTTTAAAGTTCGGCTCACAGTTATGTGTAAATATCTGTTATTTTAAACTTACCCAATATATCTTGGAATTGAATTATTATTCTCACTTGGCACTTGCTCTGTCACTTTTTGAAGCTCCTTCTCTAGTGAAGCTGCCTCTTCAAGTAAAGGTTTTGGATCAAGATCGATTTCCAACAATAATTTATCTATAGCTTCTATAATTTTTGATGCTGCACGAGCATCTGGAATGTCCTCTTCTACTTCTGCAAGAAGGCCTAATACGTTAAGAGAACGTAACCTTCCTTCATTCAGCATAACTCCTGTAAAGCCCCCAATAGTTCCAAACTCGAAAGGCGTCACCTTTGCATCACTTATCCAATTCATTGAAGATTTTGTAGACGTTATACCATAAACAATGGAATCTTTTTCATCATCATTCGGAGACGTAGAAAAGCCCTCACCAGTAATAAAACTAGTACAACCTTCATCCTTCGCCCAATCAAAAATACATTTAACTAAATCTTTCGTTAAAGCAGTTGGGGGAACAAAATCACTAACACATATTACTATCTGATTACATTTTCCATTATTGCAAACTTGCTCACCGGCGTACAACCTCATTGGATGATTAGGAACTCCATCTTTAACTACAGAAATTGATGGGAAATTATCTCCATCAATAATTCCTATCTGTTCCAATTTTAGATTATTAATTAAGAAATTAGCTACAATATTACCTACTAATCCTACACCAGGTAAACCACAAATAAATGTGGAACCTTTAAGATTTTTCTCAGTGGTTTGATGTATATTTATACGGTTACTCATAGAAGTTCATCTAAATCTGTATCTTCATCAAGATCAGGTAAATCAGAATCATCATCTAGTAAATCACCTAAATCATCATCTATTTCTTCTTCATCTTCAGAATCATTAAAATCTTCTTTTAATGAACCTCCTCCAACAACCTTTAACCTCGTCCAAAGAGAAAATTCTGTTATATCGCTGCGACTTGCAAATCTTTTTGCATCACTTACTGTTCTAAATTTACCAAGAACGGGGTCACCTTCGCCAGGCTCTGCAGGCAACATTACATATCTCTCTTTATTTACAATATCGCCAACAAGAAGACGGACTGCTTTGAGCACTTCAGGATTTGATTCAGACATATTTACTCTAACACTCCTATCTAACCACATTTAAATACTTTTATGGTATAATAATTTAGAAACCAAAGCAGTTAATTAATGGCCTGTTTCACTATTATTATGTCTAAACGTAAATCCCTTGTACTGAGAGGTGTTGCTGAGTGTGTTACAGAGGATGAACTAGACAAATTACTCTCTGAAAAGAACAATCCAAAAGCCTATATTGGTTTCGAACCGTCGGGCTTGTTACATGCTGGATCTTTAGTTCCTATGCTAAAATGTAAAGAACTTATAGAAGCTGGATTTGAAGTTACTATACTTTTAGCTGATTGGCACGGATATATTAATGATAAACTTGGAGGGAACTGGGAAAACTTGAAAGCAGGCGTTGAGTATCAAAGACAGATGTTTACTGTATTCTGCCCGGGAGTTAAATTTAGAACTGCAAATGAATTAGTTAATGGAGAAGGATATTGGGAAATGGTGCTTCGGGTTTCTAAGGCAAGTAGCTTAAAACGAATGAGAAGGGCACTCTCAATAATGGGAAGAGATGAAAGTGATGGAGACAAAGACATGTCTAAATTTTTCTATCCTGCGATGCAAGCTACTGACATCTATGCCCTAGATGTAGACTTAGCATTAGGTGGAATGGATCAACGTCATGCCCATATGTTAGCAAGAGATGCTGCAGACAAATTAAGCCTTCCAAAACCTATAGCTCTGCATACTCCCCTCCTTGGAACCTTATCTGGACCTGGAAGAATGGATACTGATGCCAAAATGTCCAAATCAGATTCGACTGGAGCCTTACTAGTTCATGACAGTGAAAAAGTTCTAATGAAAAAATTATCAAAGGCATATTGTCCATTGGAAAGAAAAGGTAATCCTGTTCTTGACATATGGCAGCACTTGCTTGAACCTGCAATGGATAAAATTATAATTGAAAGACCTGAAAAATTTGGCGGCAATCTAGAATTTAATTCTTACACTGATTTAGAAGAATCTTATCTTTCAGGTTCATTACATCCCTTAGATCTGAAAAATGGTGCTGCTTCAGCTCTTTCCAAAATAGTAAAACCAATGCAGGATGCTTGTTTATCCCAACCTAAAAATTACGTTACCTTGGTGTCAGCTATCCAATAATTTAGGAGGTACTTTATTAGAAATCTCAGGAAACTTCCCATGTCGTGGGATACTTGAAATCATATCTGCTACCCATTCTCTCAATTCTACAAGATTAACATCTCTATATGTATCTGGAAAATTTTGTAACAACTCTGGTAGCTGCCTCATTAATCTTTGGGCAGCTCGCTCATTTCCTGTTTGAATATGTACCGCAAGCGCATCGGCTTGAGCTAATGTTTGAACTATATCTTTTTCTTCTCTATTATCTGTTTCTAACCATAAATCCTCAAAAGTTTCATGAGCTTCAAAATATTCACCTTTATTGTGCTCACCTACTGCTTTTAACCACAAATTGTGATTATTCATTAATGCCAACGATGATATGCTGGATGGCCTTCCTTAACTGCAACAAAAAGACCACGGCCTGTTGCACAGGTTTTACCCTCTGCCTTTAATTCGATTATCACTTCAGCCCTATCCTTTTGTAATCCTAAAACTCTACTCTTTAACTTTAATGTTGCTCCAAATGGAGTGGGGCACTTCAATTTAACTTCGTATTGTGCAGTCACTGTACACTGTGGCTTAACCCAACCATTCTTATCCATTATTGCGATAGCCGCCGTCCAATTACCGTGACAATCAATCAAAGAACCAATAATTCCCCCATTGATCACACCTGGAAATGCTTGATGCTTTTCATCACATTCAAATTCCATCTCTAAACCCTCATCTATCCGGTAGGATTTTATCTGCAAACCCTCTTTATTTGAAGGCCCACAACCAAAGCAGATGGAATTAGGAGCATATTCTTCCTGAACAGAAAAATTGCTCATGATAATTCCTTAATTTGTTCTTCTATTAAATTTGCTGCATACTTTAACGTTTCATCATCAAAACTAAACCTTGCACCTGCAGCTTTGTACAATTCAGGAAGAGTAGCATTACCGCCTAGACTTAAGCCATTTCTGTAATCTTGAATTGCCTTCTTTTCATCCTTAAGCGAATTTCCCCAAATCTGTATTGCTCCAAGTTGAGCCATACCGTACTCAACATAATAAAATGGAACATGGTAAATGTGTAATTTATTGTGCCATCCCGTAGCAATTATATCCTCACAACCACTATAATCTATATGCTTAGACATTTGGAATCTTTTCCATAATCTTGTCCATTCTGCATCACAATTATCTGCATCCAGAGCCTTTTCTGGATTTGTATATGCCCAATGTTGAAATGCATCTACAACTGCCATGTATGGCCAAAACATAATGATTTTTTCTAAATGTTCAATTCTTGCCCTCGATGAGTCACTATTTGAATAAAAACCTCCATCTTTTTCGGTCAGAAAGGGAGATGCCAATAATTCCATAGCCATTGATGCAACTTCGGCGAACTCCATTCCAACTTCTCTTTGACTTGAAAAAGGTAATTCTGCAGATTCAAAAACATGGAAAGCATGCCCTCCTTCATGAATCATTGTCTGAACATCACCATGAGTGCCTACTGCATTCATAAAAATAAAAGGAAGACGTTGATAAGGATATTCTGTGCAATAACCTCCTGGAGCCTTACCTTTCCTATTACCTAAATCAAGAAGTCCTTTTTCTCTCATAATAGCAAAATATTTACCCAACTCTGGATCTACAGAATTAAAAATATTGTGACACTTCGCCTCTAACTCTTCTGCATTCCCAAAAGGAACCAAAGCATCTCTTCCAAATATATCAACACTTAAATCCCACGGTTTTAATTTCTCCAGACCCAATGTTTCTTTACGTTTCTTGAGCAATTTATCTGCTAAAGGGACAATTATGTTCTCTATTGAATTGTGAAAAGTTAAACAATCTTCTGGAGTATAATCAAACCTCTTAAGATATTCCCATCTCCAGGCTCTGTAGTTATCAAAGTCTGAATTTTTTGCAATCGACATTCGTATTTTTAGGACCTTTTTCCAAATCTCATTAATGGATTGGCGATCCTCAAGACGTCTATTGGCTGCTAATTTCCATGCTTTTTCACGCTTATTTCTATCTATTTCCAGCATTATAGGTGACAATTGTGTCAGCGTTACCTCTTCATTATCCCATTTAACTGTTTGAGAGCCTATTATTGCATCGTATTCTTTAGATAATTTTGCATCTGAGGTTAAAAGTGGAAGATTTTCTTCTGAAAATAAATCAACCTCACTTTTCATTCCTCTCAAAGGGATATCAAAGTTTTCTGGAAAAACTTTTGATTTAAGAAATTTAATTTTTAACTTTTGATTTCTAGAGCTAGCATTCTCACTTATTTCTTCAAGAAACTTATGATATCTTGCCTTAGCCTCTTCATCTGTAGTGTCTACTGTTGTTGATACGTAAACAGATGTCCCTACTTCGCCTATTAACTCCGATAAATCTGACCAATATTTCATCCATTCTGAAACATTCTCGGAATTCAAAGTAAAATCTTCCAAATAATTAAAGAAAGGATTATAATTTTCCCAGTCCCAATCCATCATTTGGTTACTATCCTTTGGTAAGATATGACTCATAAAGAGTCTAAAGGAATGCTCTATTTTAGAATCTCTTTAGTTTACTTTAAGAACTTTAAATGTTGTTGGACCTACTTTGACTTCATCGCCTTCTTTAGATCCTTCAAGAGATTTACCTATTGGATTAGATAATGGGATTTTACCTTGAGGAATATTAGCATCCTCTGGATTTACTAACTCAAAGGTATGTTCTGTTTCTTTTGTCAAATTCTTAACTGTAAGGCTGGTTCCTATTGAAGCACCCTGAGAACTTCCTCCTTCATCTGTAGTTTCTGGTTTATTCAAACTTTCGAGGCGAGCTTCTTTAATCTTTTCCTCCAAGTCTTTGTTACTATCTGAAAGTTTCTGTGACTCTGCATTCATTTCATCAGCAAGCTCCTTCTCCTTAGGGATTTCAACTTCCATTGCCTTAATCTTGCGTTCAGTACCTTCTTCACTTCCTATTGTAGTTCCCTGAAGGAACTCCAAATCCTCTTTCAGTTTTTCATGCTCTGTTTTCTCAGCCTCAAGTAACCTTTCAGCTTTATTCCGTTCATCAATACTAATATTTAATTCAGCCTTTGCATCTTCAAACTGCTTCTTGAGAGTCTGCATTACCTTACTAACTTGTTTAGATGCGTTTTCCAATGCCGATAAATCCTTCTGTGTCTTTTCCTTACTCTTTACTTCTATTTTTAACTCATCATCAATTTTCTTATTCGATTCTTTTTGATTATCAACTTGCTCTTGTAATTCCTTAAGAGAATCTGTCATACCCAGTATTTCATTCTCTTTTTGTCTAAATTGCTCACTGTTTTGCTCAAGTTCAATAATTGTTTGCCTTTCTATGTCCAATTCGTTCATAGTTAAAGACGCCTTTTCTCTAGCATCATTGAGTTCTTTCTTGGCTTTTTCTAAATTTGTAGTTAACGTAGTAAATTTATCATTTATTCTTTTCTTGTTCTTTTCCATCAATTTTACCTCTCTATCAAGTTCTTTTCTTCTGTTAATTGCTTCATTTCTCTCTGCAATGGCTGATTTTTCCCTTTCATTAGCTTCAAGAGTATGTTGCTCTAAGTCCATAATCTCTTTTTCTAAATTATTCTTTTCTTCAACTGTTTTATCATAAGACGCCTTTACTGAATCATATGATTCAAGGGCATTAACTGTATCTGGCTTTTCTAATTTGAGCTTCCTTTCAGCATCAACAGCTTTTGTTTCAGCATCATCACTCATAGTCCTTAGAGATCCTATCTCTCTTGTCATCCTATCACTGAGGCGCATGTCATTTTCGTGTTTAGCTCGTAAATCTTCAATCTCTTTCTCAAGATTATTCTTTGCTGAAAGATCATCTTGTAACTCCTTTTCAGCCATTCTAGCTCTCTTCTCAACTTCTGAAGTAGCTATTCTTGCAGTTTTTAATTTTGATTCTAGAGAACTATTAAGTGTATTTACACTCTGATTTAAAGCTGTAATTCTATCAAGTTCATTTTCTAAATCTTCTATTCCCTCATAATCTATATCATTAGTTGATGCTCTTACATCTTCAATTCTTTTCTCCGCTTCTTTTAACCTTTCTTCAGTATCTTCAAACTCTTGCATTAATTCTTTACTTTTCTCTAATTCTCCATCGTGAATTTCCTGTTGCCTTTCAATTAATTCTTGCTTTTTGAGAATAGCTTGCCACTCTTCACCAATATTACCTAAAATATAGAGTGTTCCACCACCTGTAAGTGTTGAGCCTATCAAAACTATAAAGAAAGCAATTCCAGGACTCCAAGAAACCGGACCTAATCTTCCTGTAACTCTATCAGCTTCGCCTGCTTCTAATTGTTTATATTCTTCACATGTTCCTTCACCATAAAAATTAAGAATGTTTTTGATACAACCTAATTCTGTGCCAGATTCAGACGTTGCTGTTGCAAGTGCAACTTCATCCTGTATCAATGCCTCAGACCATGTTGTATAAAATAAAAATGTAGATAAGAAACCAATTACAAGCACAATTATAGCAAAATACTTCAGATTCTTAAGCGCACTCCTAAGTGTATTCTGATGAAGACTACCAACTGCATTATATGCCATATAGGCCACTACTAATGCAAAAATTCCAGCCGCATATGCAGTCATTTTTGCATTATTTGCCGAATCTTTTTTATTCAAACAATAAACACAATCTGGACTATCATAAGGTACAGATTCACTATTTCCTGTAGTATCTGTCACCAAGTATGAATCTAAATAATAATGATATTGAAATGTATTATACAGAGTGACATTACCTGTTTCTGGATCTACACTTTCCCTAGCTCCATCAATTACAAACCACTTACCATAATCTCCCGTACTGTTAACTGAAATCAAAATACAAAGAAACGTAACAACTGCCACGGCCTGTATCTGTTGTAATTGTTCTTTCATAGGAGTAGTTTTGACCAGACCTCCTATTTAAAGTTTTTGATTTTTGATAAATACATTTATGCTCAAATGTATGAGATAACATTTTAATGGAGTAGTCTGTGAACGGCTATGAAGGTTTGCCCAGTGTGTGAGATGGAAGAGGAAGACGATGCTCTTTCATGTAGCATGTGTGGATCTGATTTTGAGACTGAAACTACAAATGAGGAAACTACTCCTCAAGAATCCACTTCTGAAGATACAGAAGATATCGTTTCTGATATTAATGAATTGGATGA
>CAZVIT010000031.1:0-1877 GCA_964626865.1 uncultured archaeon
GATCTTAAGGGTGAAGAAAGAGCAAGATACCTTTTACAAACTCTAATTAGAGAAGCAAGAACCCGTAACATCTCAATACCTTTACTTACAAACAGTCCTTATGTAAACACAATACCTCCTGAATCAGAACCAAACTACCCTGGTGACGAAATTATTGAAAAGAAAATTAGAAGAATTATCAGATGGAATGCAGCAATGATGGTTTCTAAAGCAAATAAAAACTTTGAAGGATTGGGAGGGCATATCTCAACATACGCCTCAGCTGCTAGTTTGTATGAAGTTGGATTTAACCACTTTTTTAAAGGTAAAGATAAGGGAATTGGAGATTTTATCTATTATCAGGGACACGCCTCCCCAGGAATATATTCAAGAGCATTTCTTGAAGGAAGATTAGATAAAAAACAACTTGATCATTTTAGAAGGGAAGCATTTACAGATGGATTATCTAGTTATCCACATCCAAGATTAATGCCTGATTTCTGGGAGTTTCCTACTGTCTCTATGGGTCTTGGACCTACAAATGCCATATATCATGCAAGATTTTTGCGTTATTTACACGAAAGGGGAATAGCTGATACCTCTAATAGTAGAGTATGGGCTTTCCTGGGAGATGGTGAATGTGATGAACCTGAAACTTTGCATGCCTTGCATTTAGCCCATCGTGAGAAATTGGACAATCTCACTTTTGTAATTAATTGTAATCTGCAAAGATTAGACGGCCCAGTCCGGGGAAATGGAAAGATTGTTCAAGAACTTGAGGCAATTTTCAGAGGCTCTGGGTGGAATGTCCTCAAAGTTCTTTGGGGAAGAGATTGGGATGAATTACTACAAAAAGACGATATGGGTCATTTATTACGGAAAATGGAAAATACCGTAGATGGAGATTACCAAAATCTGGCAGCTTCTACTGGCGATTATATTAGAGAAAACTTTTTTGGACCTGAAAAAGAATTAAAACAGCTAGTTGGACATTTGGATGATAAGGCACTAACAAAGTTACGAAGAGGAGGACATGATTCAGTTAAATTATTCTCTGCCTACAAAGAAGCTACCGAACATAGAGGACAACCTTCGGTAGTTCTAGCTAAAACTGTCAAAGGATGGGCTTTAGGGAAAGGTTTTGAAGCTCGGAACATGACGCATCAAAAAAAATCATTAGGAAAATCTGATTGGGCCTACTTTAGAGACTTATTGGAAATACCATTTACCGACTCTGAATTAGAAGAAATGCCTTACTACAAACCATCCTCTGATAGTGAAGAAATCAAGTATCTCAGAGAAAGGCGAGAAAAACTAGGCGGATATCTACCAACAAGAAAGAATACATACAGTGGATTCCACATGCCCAAAAACAACGTATTCACTGAATTTGATAAAGGGACACCTAAGGAACAAGAAGTCTCAACCACAATGGCTTTTGTACGGCTACTAAGAAATTTAATGAAAGATGAAAAAATAGGTAATCTAATCGTTCCTATAGTACCTGATGAAGCTCGAACATTTGGAATGGAAGCTCTGTTTACTGAATTCAAAATATATAATGCCCAAGGACAAGTGTATACTCCTGTTGATTCACAATTGTTGTTAAGTTATAAAGAATCAGAAAGTGGTCAAATTTTGGAAGAAGGAATTTCTGAAGCTGGAGCTATGAGTAGTTTTACAGCTGCAGGTATGGCCTATTCAACTGTCGGGAAACCAACTATTCCGTTTTACATATATTATTCGATGTTTGGATTTCAAAGGGTAGGAGATCAAATATGGTGTGCTGCCGATTCAAGAACAAAAGGGTTTTTGTTAGGTGCAACAGCAGGAAGAACTACACTAAATGGTGAAGGACTTCAACATCAGGATGGACATAGTCTTCTGACATCTACAAC
>CAZVIT010000031.1:1977-10605 GCA_964626865.1 uncultured archaeon
AATCTTGGGATTAAATGTGAAATCTGGAGTGCTACAAGCTTTGGAGGATTACGTAGAGAAGCTACTGAATGTGAAAGATGGAACAATCTAAATCCATTAAAGGAAGCTAAAGTTCCTTATATCACAAAAGTTATGGGAAATAAAGAAATTGCAACTATAGCTGCTACTGATCACGTAAAAGCTGTACCTGACATGATAAAAAGATGGATTCCTGGAAAATACGTTACTCTGGGAACTGATGGTTTTGGAAGAAGTGACACTAGAGAAAATCTTAGGAAATTCTTTGAAATAAATGATCAATATATTGCAGCTGTTGCAATAAGTTCCCTCTTTAAAGAAGGAAAAATATCAAAAACCAAAGCCGAAAAAGCTCTAAAAACTTTAGATATTAATCCTAACGCACCTGAACCTTCTAGGAATTAGGCTTACATCATACCTGGAGGCATTGCACCCATACCATCACTACCATCGGGTTCAGGACCCTCTGGCTGTTTTGAAGCAATTACATCATCAATACGCAGTATCATAGTAGCCACATCTGTAGCACTGCTTACTGCCTGAGTCTTGACTCTCAATGGTTCTACTACATTTCTTGATTGCATATTCACTACTTTACCTGTAAATGCATCAAGTCCTGCATGTTGGTTTCTTCCTTTCTTAGTATGTGATTTCCTCAATCCCATCAAAGTATCAATTACGTCGAGACCGGCATTCTCAGCCAAAGTACTTGGTACAACTTCAATAGCATTTGCAAAAGCCTCTATTGCCATTTGTTCTCGCCCACCTACTCGTGGAGCAAATTTTCTTAATTTTAAAGCTAATTCTATCTCTGCAGCACCCCCACCTGTGACTATCTTACCATCCTTAAAAACTAAAGATACAACTCCAATAGCATCGTCTATATTACGCTCTATCTCATCAGCTACATGCTCACTTCCTGCGCGAACCAGAATACTTACGGCTTTTGGATTCTTACAATCCGTTACAAATGTCATATCATCATCGCCAATTTTTCTCACTTCAACTAAACCAGCAAAACCCAAATCTTTTTTACTCATTGAATCAATATTAGAGATTAATTTGCCTCCAGTAGCTTTTGATAAAGCATCAATATCGGATTTTTTTGCTCTTCTAATTGCCATGATATTATTCTTAGCTAAGAAATGTTGAGCCAGATCATCAATTCCTTTCTGACAAATTAATACATTTGCACCCGATTTAGTAATCGTATCAACCATTTTCTTAATTGTTAATTCTTCTTGATCTAAAAATGCTTGAATTTGTGAAGGATCATTTATCTGTATCTTTGATTCAATTTCAGTTTTCTTAATCTCAAGCGCAGCATCTATCAAAGCAACCTTAGCTTTCTGGACACTTCGAGGCATATCTGAATGAACTGGCTCCTTATCCATTATTATCCCAGAAACTTGCTCAGTATCTGAAATTGATCCACCCTGCTTCTTCTGTATTTTAATATTACTTCTGTCCACTTCTACTCGCTTATCTATTTTTTCAGCTACAGCCTTAATTGAATTTACAGTTAAATCTGCCAAAAAATCTGCATTAGACTCAGAAGATTTCCCAGTCATTGAAGTTATCGCTATTGATTTCAGAGTTTTCACATCTGAACGACTAACTTTCCTTGATATCTTATTAAGCAAATCCAATGATTCATTTGCTGCCCTTCTATATCCATTAGAAATTGCTGTAGGATGTACTCCTTTATCCATTAATTCTTCTGCATTTTTCAAAAGTTCTCCTGCAAGAATAACTGCAGTAGTCGTCCCATCCCCGCATTCAGAATCTTGGGTTTTAGCGATCTCAACTATCATCTTTGCTGCAGGATGCTGAACCTCAACCTCTTTCAAAATTGTAACACCATCATTTGTTATAATTACGTCACCCATTGAATCAACAAGCATTTTGTCCATTCCCTTAGGGCCTAATGTTGACCTGACTGCCTCAGCTATTGCTTTTGCCGCAGCTATATTATTCTGTGTTGCTTTCTTGCCACTATCTCTTTGTGTCCCTTCTTTTAAAATTACTACTGGTGAATTTCCTGGTAACATGTATATCTATACACAAGCGAAGAAAGGAATATATAAAAATTAAGTTAAAAAATTAAAAAATAACTAAAAAAGATAAAGAAAGTAACACAGAAATAGCAATTGATACTAAATTTACACCATTATTCGACAAAAAACCCTTATTTTGAAGAGTAGCTCCAAGAAATGAGTCAAAAACACTGCCGAAAAAACCAAAGAAAACAGAAATAAATAGATGATTTAATTCAATCGAAGAATAAAAGGGATGACTTTCCTCAATTAATACAAGAAAACCTGCATATGCTAACATAGAAATAGAGACTGACGAAAGAAAAGAAGCCGTTAAACCCTCAAAGGATATCCCTCCATCCACTCCAGGTTCAACAACTTTTCTAGGGTTAGTTATCAAAACTGGTGAAGGAGAAAGAACTCCTATTTCACTAGCCATAGTGTCCGCACTCGCTGCAGCCATAGAAGTTGTAAAAGCCACTAAAGCCTGCTCAGGCGTCAAAAGTCCAAAACTATAGGCCAATGCGATAAGCGGTGGAATTATCCCGTTTGAAATCACGTTAGAACCTCCACGCGTCCCCTCATCACTTTCCTCTACACCTAATGCTCTTTTGTAAACTATTGCAAATCTTGTAGCTAAAAAGGAACTACCAACAAAAAGGAGAAGAATCAGTAACCAGCTCCAGTGTCCGAATACTCCTGAAATAAAACATATTAAAAAAGCAAGAACCGAACCACCATTATCTAAAACCTTAGAATAATTGGCATAAAATGCCAATGAAAAACTAACACCTATTATAAATAAAATTGTAAAGGTATTTGGAAGAATCAAATCATCAATCAATGAACTTTTCTACAGATTTATCAAAATAACCTTTGAACTCATTTTTGATTTCTTCCAGCCGATTTTTATCTGTAGCCTCCACAAACATACGTATTACTGGTTGAGTATTTGATGGTCTCAACAGAACCCATCCACCATCTAACCATATTTTAACACCATCAATTGTTTCAACTTTGTATCCTCTCTCAGTAAATGTTTCCTCAAGATCCTTATTTACTTTAAATTTTATAGAATCAAGGCATTTAAACTTTAACTCTTCATAAGGATATGAAGGGATTTCCATAGAATAATCTGCTAAAGTTTTAGATGAATTTGAAAGGAATTCAGCCAATTTTAAGCTGAAGATTATAGGATCATCAAAAATAAATTCAGTCAAACCTGGTGCAAAAAAATGTGCAGATATCTCCATCGCTATTGCTGCATTATGTTTCTTTAATTCTTCACAAACAAAAACATCACCAACCCTTATCCAAATTAGTTCTCCACCAATTTTAGGAATTTCTTTTTCAAGAATCATAGAGCATGGAACACCCGCTAACACTTTATTGGAATCTGGCGTGATTAAACCTTTAGACACAATAATTCCTATTTTTTCCGCTGAAACTGGATTTGATTCTTCATCTATGAAAACACATCTATCAGCATCTCCATCGAAAGCTACAGCAAAATCGAAATCTTTAGTTTGCATTACTTCTATTAAATCGCCAAGATTCTTTGGTGCTGGCTCAGAGGGTCTATTTGGAAATGTTCCATCCGGCACATTATTTATACTAAAAGTTTCAGCCCCTAACTTCTGAAATATGCGTTCAACTATTACACACCCTACACCATTACCAGGATCTAATGCAACCTTAATACCATTTAAATTTCCTACTTTTGTAGAAACAAAATCCATATAGTCATCCAAAACTTCTTCAGACGACATTTTCGTAATTATTCCAGCATCTGATTCTATCAACTCTTCTTCAAAGAATATTCGCTTAATTTCTATATTACCTTCTGTGAACCCAGTTCCATCTGGATGTCTAAATCTTATTCCATTATATTCAGCAGGATTATGACTCGCTGTTATGTAAACTCCTGCAATATATTTCTCAGAATCTAGATTTGACTTCCAAGTGAAATAATTTGCGACAGGTATGGGTACCATCCCAATTATATCTACATCAAAACCTGCTTTAGAAACTCCCTTGGAGACTGCCATTTGTAGTTCTGGAGAACTAACTCTTGCATCACAACCAATAGATATTTTGCCAAAATTATGTTCTTTTTTCAAATAATTACCAAAAGCTAGACCTACTCTTTCACCAATATTAGCATCTAATTCTTCCCCATAAACTCCGCGAATATCATATGCTCGAAATATATCTTCTGAGGCATTCATACTACATGCTATTTAGCATGGTTTAAAAGAAATACTCTTAAGGCCACTTTCAATAGCAATTCATGGCACTAACCGAATCAACTATGGTAGAATTAGGTTCTAAAGCACCATATTTTAATTTACCAAATACGAATGGCAAACATGTATCTATAGAGCATTTCAAAGCTGAAGTTCTTGTAGTTATTTTTACCTGCAATCACTGCCCTTATGCAAAAGCTGTAGAAGATCGATTAATAAAACTAGGGAATAATTATAGTGGAAAGGCCGATTTTGTTTTAATTAACTCGAATGATGTTGAGAACTATCCAGCCGATTCACCCGAAAGAATGGCTGAACTGTCTAGAAACAAAAATTACCCATTTCCCTACCTATTCGATGAAACACAGGAAGTCGCCAGAGAATACAATGCAGTTTGCACACCAGATATTTTCCTTTACAATGCTGAAAGAAAATTAGAATACAGGGGAAGGTTAGATGATAATTGGCAGAATCCTAATCAAGTAACACGTGAAGAATTAAAGATGGCAATGGACTTAGTACTAAGTGGAAAAAGCGTCGAATTTAATCAAATTCCTTCAATGGGATGCAACATAAAGTGGAAATAATTATTCTTCGTCAGTCTTCTCTTCAGATGTAATCGCCAATTCTAAAGAATCATCGTTACCTATATTTGAACTATCGCCCTCAAGATTCGACATATTCTCAGCTGTACCTGACTCCTCAGACTCCGGTTTATCTCTACCGAAATAGGCAATTATAAGTATCAAAAACAGAAAGGCAGTGTTACAAAAGCCTAAAACTGAACCATTCATACCAAATGGATTATTTATCTGTTCAATCTCATCCCCATCTGCTAATTCCATTCCATTGGCTTTATCAATCATTGCACGTAATCCTAAGAACTCAAGATAACCCACTAAAAACAGAATAAAAGTAGTAGCTAATACTGTAAAAATGAAGAGCTGACGATCACCTAATTTCAAAGACGGCACTTTAGAAGATAGCACTCCTCTAAGAGGAACCCAGTGATTTGGCCCAGTCACTAAACGGAAGGATACATAGAAAAAATAAACTCCTAGCAAAAAAACGAAACTCCAGGCTACCTGCCATATCACAACTTCATGCTGAACAAAATCCACAAGATCTCGAAGCTCCTCTTTCTCTTCAGCAGTACATACGTACCATGGTGGACATACCCTATTCTCTGCATCACCAAGAAAATCATCCTGCATATCTATCGCCACACCGATAAGCATATACGCTGCAAAGATTACAATAATAGATTGAAGCATACCAAGTCTTCCCATCCACTTATCACTCTTCTTAACATCAGCCATAATTTATTACTCAAATAATGCTATTTAACTATTATTTGTCAAACATTCTTTTAGTGGATTTTATTGTTTCACCTGCAGTAATGAGTGCGTCTCCTGTTGATTCGACAATATCACCCACTTTATCGGTAACGCCTTCCGCATTATCTACAGCTTTTTTAGCCAAATCTTTAGACATATCTGAGACTCTTTGAGCTAAAAATTTCAAATCTGCCAAAGCCTCATCTAAACCCAGAGATTCAATTGGGGCTTTCTTCTTTTCAGACATGTACGACCAAAATGATGCTTATACTTAAAGTATTAGTATTTGTAAAAACCTTCTCCAGACTTTCTACCAAACTTCCCTTCATTAACCATTTCTTCAAGAAGTGGACATGGTCTATACTTATCATCATTCATGTCCTTGTGCAAAACTTTCATTATTGCTAAACATGTATCTAGTCCTATAAAATCTGCTAAAGTCAAAGGCCCCATCGGATGACTCATTCCTAATTTCATTACTGTATCAACAGCCTCAGGTTCCGCTACACCCTCCATAACACAAAACATTGCTTCATTGAGCATTGGCAATAATATTCTATTACTAACAAATCCTGGAAAATCATTAACCAAAACAGGCACTTTATGTAAATCCTCTGCTAACTTAAAAGTAGTAACAAAAGTATCATCACTTGTTGATTTTGCCCTAATAACTTCAACTAACTTCATAACTGGAACTGGATTCATGAAGTGCATACCAACAACTTTGTCAGATCTACCACTAACTTCTGCTAGAATTCCAATAGGAATGCTAGACGTATTTGAGGCTAAAATCGTACTTTCCTTACACACATTTCCTAAATCTGAAAAAAGTTTCTTCTTAATACCTACATCTTCAACAATTGCCTCGATTATTATATCACAATCTCCTAACTTCTCATTATCTAAAGTTGTACTTACATTCCCAAGTACCATGTCCATATCCTTTTGAGTTATGCGTTCTTTCGATAAACTTCTATGAAGATTTTTTGTTATTGTGCTTATCCCATTATCTATAAATTCTTGTTTTATATCACATAGTGTTACTACTTTTCCAATAGATGCACAAACTTGTGCAATGCCTGCGCCCATTTGGCCTGCACCGATAACTCCTACTTTCTTTATTTCCATTTCTCACTCAACAAAATCATTATTGCATTTTGAACATGCATTCTATTCTCAGCCTGGTCAAATACTATGGAATTATTTGATTCCATGACATCATCAGTAACCTCACGATCTCTTTCAGCAGGCAAACAATGCATGAATAGTGTATCTTTACCAGTCAAACGCATCAATCTTTCATTAACTTGAAAATCTCTAAAAACTCTTTCTCGCTCTTCAGCCTCTTCTTTTTGACCCATTGAAGCCCAAACATCAGTATATATCACATCTGCCCCCTTTACAGCTACCATTGGATCATGAGTAATGGTTACCTTAGAAACTCCAGACTCGCTAGCCTGTTTTACAAGATCATGATCTGGTTCATAACCTTCAGGACAGCAACAAACGAAATCTAAAGGAAACCTCATCGATAAATGAAGCCATGAATGAACTATATTGTTTCCATCACCCATGTAAACTATTCTAGCATTTTCTATGTCTTTTAAATGTTCCCAGACTGTGAATATATCTGCCATTATTTGACAGGGATGATTATAATCTGTCAAACCATTAACAATAGGAATTGTGGAATGTTCAGCCAATTCAATTATGTGCTCATGATCGAAAAGACGTGCCATAATTATGTCGTTATATCTACTAAAAACTCTAGAAATATCCTTGATAGCTTCTCTTTTACCAATTCCAATATCATTTGGACCAAGAAACAAGGCGTGCCCACCCATCCACTCAAAACCAGTTTCAAATGAAACTCTAGTTCTTGCTGAAGGTTTAGCAAAAATCATGGCTAATGACTTATTATGGAATATTTTGTAATCCTCCCTATTATGAAATTTACCCTTAACTATCTTGGATAGTTTCAAAATTTCCCACAATTCATCTCTACTGTAGTCTGATATATGAAGAAAATGTTTAACGGACATCTAATCTCTATCTATTCTTGGAGCTAAAAGGAACTTAACATTGCCTTGAGCTCCTGTAACATCATCAACTGCTAAATCTGCATCTATCTTGACAGGAAGATCTGAACCTAACATAATGTGAAGTATGCGGTCTGCTGGAAGTGAATTTACCATTAGAGAAAAGTACTCTAATGAGAATAAGGAAGTACAATCTTCCGAAGAACTTAACTTTTCAAGTTGATCTTTTCCAAGAGATAAATCTACTCTATTCTGGTTATCTCCCTCACAAACTAATCTAAAACTATCTTTAGTTGTTGAAAGAGCAATATGATCAGACACTGCTTTAGACGCTTTGATACCTTGGCCTATCTCACCAGATGCAACACTAACAATA
This sequence comes from uncultured archaeon, assembly GCA_964626865.1. Classification (GTDB taxonomy): domain Archaea; phylum Thermoplasmatota; class Poseidoniia; order MGIII; family CG-Epi1; genus CG-Epi1. The sequence continues at coordinate 10,030 of CAZVIT010000031.1, forward strand.
GCTGGCAAATCCAATGATGGAACTTTTGGATCAGGCATTCCTGATGTATCTAGTAGGGGCATAGCTCTCGTTAAATTTCCGATATTAACAACTAGCCTGTTAAGTTCATCATCTTTTTCTAAAACAACCATCTCATCATTCCCAGCCATAGTCAAAACGCTCTTAAATTTGTCTATATCCAAACCCATTTCAATATCTTTAACTTCGAAACTATCAAATGCAGATTTTATAAGATTAGCTTCAATCATTGCAACATGAGAAGGATCTACTGCTTTAACTTGAAGACCATCTTCACTAACATTTATCTTTGCTTCATCAACTAACGAACCCACGGTTCCGATAAATTCTTTCAGGCTATCTGCTTTAATTCTGGCTTTAAACACTACTTACCTCTGATGTCGATTGGTGACCGATATTTAACTATTGTTTATGATTTTATCACTAACATTAATCTAATATACTTGGCCCCGATGAATCATTACTTTTACTCGTGGAGGAGTTTTTTGTCAGAAAAAGATTTGAAAAAAGGCACAACGACTATCGGATTAGTCTGTAAGGACGGCATTGTAATGGCTA
>CAZVIT010000032.1:0-8800 GCA_964626865.1 uncultured archaeon
GAGCGGCTGACTTGTAATCAGCAGGCCGAGGGTTCAAATCCCTCCGGTGGCTCCAAGCATTTATATTTATTTAGCAGTATTTAGTTATAGCAATTAAGAAAAAAATTGATAAGTTATGTTAAGGAGTACCTCAGTAAAGCAGGAGTCTTGGAAACCAGTCAAACTGCTAGCAAAACAGCCAGTTAAAGACAAAATTTTAGCACTGGAATGTGATTCAGAGGGCAAAGTAGCTGTAGCATTAACTGCAAATTCAATTAATATATTTAATGAAAGAGAATTGTTGAATGTGGTAAATATTAATGGAGGTTTTCAACTTAAAATATCGAGTACATTAGAAAATATTTATGTCTTAACTTCAGAAAAATTTTGTTGTTTTGATTATTGGGGAAATCAGAAATGGGAATATATTTCAGAAGGCTTAATTGATGATTTTGTTGTAGAGTCTTTAGGCAAAAATATAGTACTCCGTGGAGAAAAATTTTTGATTTTTTTAAATAGATTTGGAGATTTAGATGGAGAACATAATTTTTCAGAATCTACAATTAGTATGTATTATACAAATACTGGTGATTTCTTAGTTTCAACTAAAAACAGTATATTTTCATTAACATCAGATAATAATTTTGATAAGATTTTAGATATTTCTGAACAAAAACGCACTTTCTTTTCAGATGAGGGTGGCATAACAGTTACATCTAAAAATCTTATCTCGTTCTCATTAACGGGACATATTTTGTGGCAAAAAGACAGGTATAATGTAAATAATGTTGCATATTCAAATAATTCATTAAAAAATTATTTTATAAATAATAATCAACAGTTAATTTGTCAGGATAGGAATGGTGATAAAGTATGGTCATATTCTTCTGAAGATGATTTGGATGGTTTTAAGGTTCTAAAATCAGGAATGATGGTTGCTCAGTATTCAAATAATTATTTCCATATTTTGGATATGAATGGAGAACTGGCCTGGTCTTATTACGCTAGAGAAAAGGTAGTAGATGTTTCTTTTTCAATTTCTGGAGGAGATATAATTATAGCCTCAGAAAATAAAATTCATTGGTTTCAAAATGAAGGTTTTTTGAGAAATCAGATTAACATAAATATAGAAAAAATTGAATCTTTGATGTCAAAAGTACTAGTTTATGAATCAAATATTGGCGATGTTGAAGACAATTTCATATTAGTTAAAGAACAATCTGGCGGTAATTTTACATCATTAAAAAATTCTTTTGCAACAATAGTAGAATTAAGAAATAGGTTAGAGCGTTTGCATAGGAGACATGTTAATTATTTAGATTCACTGCCTGATTTTATGCATTTATTAGGTCTTGAGGGTGCTCAAACAGATGAGATGGTTCCTTTAATTTATCCTTATTTCTCATTATACGGAGATATAGAAGACAATTTAGATTATGTTAAGTTATTAGAATTCTCAACACATCTTTTGTCCAAATTAGATAGATATGATTTAACCAAAATAAAAAATGACAGCATTTTCGATCAAAAAAATTTCATTAGAGATGCAAAAGCAGGAATAAAGGATGAAATAATTAATATTCAAAAATTGATAGAGCAATCAGAAAAGGAACTAGAGAAACTACGGCATGACGTTAATACTTTAATAATTAGTTGGTTGGAGTCTGGGAATGTAAATACTAAGCTTCAAGACTTCTTCTATAGTTATGCAGATAATATTAATGCCCGGTCTATTAAGAAAGAGATAATTCTAGAAAAAATGGAAAGTCATATGGCTTTTGTGGATTATAACACTTCCACAGATTCAGTTAAATTACATAAATTTCGCTTTGAAAGTAGAAAAGATGTAGATTTAAAATTAGAAATCTTAAATAATTCAGATAAAAAATTAGTCGATATGAAGATTAGGGCTAAGATAGAAGGTCGTGGTTTGGATTTACTCGCTCCAGCTTCAGGAGTAGTACGTATAAAACATTTAAAACCAGTTGAAACATCTTCAGTTACATTTTCTTTTTCACCAATTAGTAGGGCAAACACAAGAGTAATTTTAGTAATACAATATTTAGATAATGTAGGTAGAAAATGTACAGATTGGTTAGGAGATGTTGAAACAAACTTTCTTGGTTGCTATGTCAAGCCATTAAAAATATCTGAAAATGAGCATGAAAATGAGAGACTGAATTTTAAGGATAATACATCGCATACTTCATTAAATATAGAAGGTTTACAAGTTAATAAAATCACAAAAATAGCTAGAGATATGCCAGGACTTCATCTTTGTAGTATAAAAGAAGAAGATACAAGGTCAATAATATATCATGCAGGAGAATCTAGTTTAGATGGTTCTAAATATTTGTCTATGATATTTTTGCGAAGACTTGGTAAAGATGAGTCACTTAAAGTTGCTCTAGAATTAATATGTCATTCAACAGATGTTGATAATTCTTCAGAACTTAAAGAAGAAATATTATTATATATTAAGAAAAACCTTTTAGAATTAAATGCTAAATTTGTTTAGTACTCTCTCCATTTGTTTTTACATTTAGAATTTGTACATTGATAGATTCTTGTTGAAGGCTCATCAGCAGCACGAGTTTGTCTTATAACCCATGTAGCTTCATTGTGTCCGCATTTTTCGCAGATTATTTTTGCAGTAGGCAAAGTTCCTTCTAACCCTTCAGTTACTACAATTTCTTTTTTTTCCATTTTTCTACTTGTAATTTTTGTTTTACCTTTACTTTCTGAGTGTCCGCAATTGGGCCTTTTACATTCTCGTTGCCCTGTTGTTCGGTTAAGTACAAGCATTGATTTACATTTTGGACAGAACATTTATTCTACATTTTCAATTAATTCAGTGGCTTGATTGATACCGTTTAAATCGCTACTAAGAGCTATACAAATAATGGTTTCTGGGCTGCAAAGAATTGCATTATTGCATTTGTTTGTCCAAGAAAAAGTTTTGACAAATATTTCGTCACCATTATTAAAGAATCCTGAATCCTCATTAGAGGTAGCTTTCCATTGATAAATTTGAGTTTGTTTAGGTAGATTTTCATTCACTTCAGTAAGAATATTTCCAGTACCTAGTTCTAGTCCCTCATTATCCATTTCAATATGAACTCTGTTAACGATTATATTTTGTTTATTTAACAGATCTAAACTGATTAATGAGCTAAGAGAGAGAACAATTAATTTTCCAGAGTATCCATCTGAACTTTCATATGTTCTCTTTGATATTTTTAAATGTCCATTAAATTCTTTTTTATTTTCTTGCTCAAAAGGTCCATTCCAAACTCCAGTATTCTTGTACAATGAACTATTTTGTACTTCAGCATCATTATAATCAACAAGCATAGGGCCTCCAACTAGTAAACCAACACTTAGTATTAGGAGAAAACTGAATATTCTTCTAATTTTCCCTCTTTTTTTTTGTTGAACCCAACCTCCAACACGTAATTCAGGTTCTTCCATAAATTCTTATTATCAATCAGTAGTAATAATGTTTGTTCCTGATGCCCAAATTAATTAATTGGCCCCTTTTAGCTAGATAAATATGGGTGAAGTTGCTTTAAAGTATAGATTAATGCCAGAATCTCCAGATTCAGATATCGAAGCTATTGTTTCAGAGATACCAGGAGTTCTTCCTGACGATGCAAATTTTGGTGCACATGAAGTTAAGCCTTTTGCTTTTGGTCTCAATGCAATAATGATAGCTATTGTTGGTATTGATAGGGATGGATTTGCTACAGAAGTAGAAGATGGTTTAAATTCCCTAAAAAATATTCAGACAGTAATCCTAGAAGAACAATCTTTGATTTAAAAAAACACAGTACTATATATCCATCCCATATGTATAACTAATGTCAAAGCGTCCCCCTTTATCCTATACTACAACAAGATTGACATTGGGAACGTTTTTGAGAATTATGTTCCGCCCTAGATATTTAGATAGAGATAAGATACCTGTAGATGGCCCATTAATTATTGCAGCTAATCATCTTTCACATATTGATCCAGCCTTTATAATGACTGCAATAAAGAGACCAGTCTCTTATTTGTCTAAAAAAGAACATTTTGAGAGCCCTCTCCGCCGTCTTGTGTTTAAGCAAGTTGGAGTCATACCAGTAGACAGAGAAGCAGGCGGTATAGAAGGCCTTGAAGAAGCGATAAAAATCCTCAAAGAAGAGGGAGCTATTGGTATTTTTCCAGAAGGTACAAGATCTAAAGATGGGAAAATGGCCCAAGGTAAGACAGGTGTAGCTAGATTAGCAGCCGTTACAGGTGCTGCAGTTGTTCCCGTTGCAATTAGACAGACTGACGGCGTGTGGCCAGTATCTAAGAGAATTCCAAGGCCATGGCGAAAATTTTATTATAAATTTGGAGAACCAATGTATTTTCTAGAGAAACAAGTAAACAAGAAAACTCTTAGAAAATTTACGGATGATATAATGAATAAAATAAAAGTACTGTCTAAAGAATGTGAGGAATATTGGGAATCTAGAAAAATTCTTCCTCGCATGAAAAAATATATTAAAAGTAAATTAAATTAATTTTTTTAGTTCAGCATGTATAAATTTTATTCGTTTTTCATTTGTCATAAAATCATAGAGACCTAATCTTGATTGACTCTGGAACCATATATTGGTTTTTTTATCACTTCTAAATATTTTCACAAAAATATCGTCATAAAATCGGAAAAAAGGCGTTATCTGAACAAAATGAATAAATCCTTTTTTTTCATTTATAATTTTTATTCTTTGCATTTTATTTATGATGTTTTTCAATACGATTTGAATTTCATTTTCTGATAAATCAGTAATAATTGGTTTCATATTTCTTCCACGATTTGGATTCTCTGCAATTCTAGTACAGTTATTTTTTCCAAATCTTTTCTCAGGGAAGTTTTCTCGTTGAATAGTGGGTGCTAAGTAATAGATTACATTAGTCATAATGAAATAGCTAAACGCTATAAAAATTAGAAAAAGAATATTAATGCTAGTTTCCATGTCTTTTCTTGATTTTTAGTACTACATTTCCATTTCTTAGTGTAAGTTTAATTTGATCGTTTGAATTAATTTCAGTACAAGGATTTTTTTCAAAGGAATGTGCATAAGGTTTTGCTAATAAACTACATGCAGGGATAGTTTGTTGATCCAAATCGGTGTTGATAATTGCCTTAGGTCCGTTTCCATTGTAAAATAATTCTAGTAGAACATATGGTGCTACAGTAGATCCGCTTCCTTTTGGGAAGATGAGTATTTTGTCAGCTATTGTCATCCCATCAAGAGGATGTCCTTCTTCTTCAATAGTTCCCGTTTTTTTATTTACAAAACCTAGAAAAGTAATAGGTACATCCGTAACAAGTGCTTCCCCTTCAATTTCCCATCTTTTTTGAGAGTCCAAGCCTTTTCCTGTGATTTCAATATTATCGGTTTTCAAAGTTTTGCTAGAAACTATTTTTTTCGTTTCGCTTTTTACTTTTTTCCTAGTTTCTTTTGTTAAAAGTTCTTTATTTTCAGCATGCATAATACAATCAGCTAATCTTGATACAGAAGTGTTAATTGAATTTAATCCTGATTTTAGATAATGTTCAGCTTTCATTGAATTAGTAAGTATGTGTTTCACTTTTTTGTGATTATAATGAACTACTTCAGGGCAGGTTTCTCTAAGAACCATTCCTCCGGCTTTCTCAATAGTATTAACAAATCCTTTTTCCTTTGCTTTAGCAAAATTTTCAGAAGATGTAAAAACCCACAATCTTTTATTAGGTATTTTTTTTCCTTTTAGAAGTTCTGCAGTTCTTTCAATTTCTTCTATAGATGCTTGAGGACATCCAATTGTAACCAAATCAACTTTTGTTTTGGGAGTGAGTTCTTCATATCTTCTCTGTAAGTCTTCTTCATTAAAATTTATTTCAGCTTGATAATTGGTTTTAGTTGGTTTTTTGGTGAATGATTCAACAAATAATAATGGAGAACCGTAATTTGCAGATGCAGCAGTTAGGGCCTTCTTTGATTCAAAATTTAAGGTTTTAATTCCATATATGTGAGGAATTGGTCCAAATTCTAACTTCCATTCAGGTTTTATTTGTTTTCCAATCCAATCACCTAGTATAGAATAATCAACAGGTTCGTTTAAGTTGCAGTTAATATTAACTTTTATGTTAGGTATTCGATTTTTGTCTAATAAAAGTCCATACTCAGGAGTAAATCCACATAATGCAGTAGCAAGTGCAGATAATCCAGATTCGCGATTTGTTCTAATCTGACTGTAGGAGTTTGCGAAACAAACTGCATTTGATTCAGCCCAGGATGCATTTCCTTTGATAGAGATGTTGTCATAAGGAGTGCATGACAAAGAGAGTTTAATTCCTAATTTTTCATATGCGTCAAGGATGATTTGTTGTTTTTCTACATAGTCTTTGACAGGAATATCCATTTCCTCAAATCTACTTCTGTCACAACCTGCAGCATTTAATGTGGTTGCTACAGCAGCAGTACAATCATTATCACTTACTAAATCTTCTAAAAATTTTATTAGCCCCTCTCCACCAGTTAATGGTGAAACTCCAGAAACATGTGCAGAAACTACGGGCACTAATTTTTCAGCTTTCGCAGCTTTGCCTAAATCGATTAACAACCGTATAGCCTTCTGCCTTGTTTTTCCTTGTTCACCGTTTAGGATATTCTTTTGCTCGGTTGTTAATAACATTAATCTAAATAATCTTCTAATTTAACCTTCATAGCAGGTTTAGGTTTAATGAAGTCTTTTTTGTTTCTATCTAGGGGAATGGTGCAATCAAATCCAACTTTTACAGTTTCCCTTGTTTCAGGATTCGAGCTAGGGTCTAAAGAAGATCCTTTTACTCCAGTTTTTACAACTAAGCCTTTGTCTCCTTGAAATCTTGTAGCCATTGCCCATTCAACAGCATGTGGATTTGTAATGTCTATATCAGAATCTACAATCCAAACATGTTTCATTGATGCATGTCCTGCGAACGCAGCATCAATTGCTTTCCGTCCATCATCTTCATGTTTTTTGTTAATCGCTACAATTCCATGTAACCATGATCCACCACCATGAGCCATGAAAACATCATGACAATCTACAACTTTGTTTACGGAGTTAAAGATGGTTGGTTCCCGGGGCATCCCCATCAAAACTTTATGTTCAGGGCCACTAGGTAACAGTGCATGAAATACCGAATCATCTCTAATAAAAATACGTTTAATTCTTGCTACAGGTTGTTCTCGAATTATGTCAGGTGTTTCTGTCAAATCAACAAAAGGTCCTTCATTATGTTTTTCACCTGTAAATTCACAAATCATCACAACTTCAGATTGCGGAATTAAGTGTCCTGCAAGCTCAATTACAGGTGAATTAGCCAATGCATTTGCTACGGCCATTTCATCATCCTCAATACCAAATGATGTTGCCGCCCCTAGTAAGACTGGGACTGAAACACCATTACAATATGCAAACTCTTTCAATCCTCTCTTCATATAATCCATTAGATGTCTATCTAAAATTCTCATAACTAGATGTTGATTATCAATTTTCATTGCACGGTGAAAAGAAATATTTCTACCAAACTCTTCATCATAAGCTACAGCCATAGCCGATGAGATATATGGTCCTCCATCAATTGGCTGGTGTGTCAGTATTGGTAATTTTTCTAATGAAGGCTCAATTTCTTTATATCCACTTGCTTGCACAGTATCAGGATCATTTAGGTTATTAATTGCATCAGATATTTTTGCTATTATGTCATTAGGTCCACATTCAAGTGCTAACGCAACTAGCTCTCTACTAGAGCAAATATTGGTAATACAGGGAAGTACACTCCCTTTTACATTCTCTAAATATAATGGTGTATCGCCAGCATCTTCCATTAATGCAGCAACTTCGTAAACAGGATCTACTTCTTTAGTGACTCGTTTGAGTTTACCGTGTTCTTCAAGTAAGTCAACAAATTCTTTTAGATTCATTAATCCCCACCAAATGAAGTCTGGTAGGCCCTATATCCGGCTTCCGTTATACTTTCACATATTTCTTTTTGTTCTTTAACATTGTTTGCTAGCGCGACCATATTTCCACCACCTCCACCACCAGTCAGTTTTGCCCCAACTGCTCCCGACTTAATGCTGAGTTCAACTAGTTTCTCCAATTCAGGATGACCTACACCAATCTTGTTTAGTAATTCATGATTATCATTCATTAATTCTCCTACCATTTCCACATTTCCTTCTTCGATTGCAATTTTCCCGCCTTTTGTAATATTTCCAATTTCATCAAAATATCCGTTCATCAAGTTAGGTTCTTTTTTCCACATGGCCCTTACATTTCCAACAGTTTCTTTAGTTGATGATTCTATTCCTGTATCTCCTATAACAAGGTAAAAAGTACGGCCTGAATCAAAAGTCATAGGTTCATTACCTTTGATGAAATATACTGGAGATTCATATGCTACAACCGTGTTATCAATGCCACTAGGATTTCCATGCACTATCTTTTCAGCATCAAAAACAAGTTCAGAGATTTGATTTTTTTCTAAATCTACACCTAAATAATTAGACAATGCTTTACAGACAGCTGTGGACGTTGCAGCACTACTTCCCATTCCCGATCCTTGAGGTAATTTTGAAGTTAAGTTTATTGTAAGATTTGGCTCGTTTTGTTTAGTTTTAGTTAGTAAAGTTTGCGCTAAAACACTAAACTGACTAGTTTTGTTTTCTAAGCTAAATTTTTCATTTAAATCAAGAGCATTAATAGTTAATTTTCCTTCACCAGGTTCACTCCAAGCGCTTGCACGCATTCCACT
>CAZVIT010000032.1:8900-10446 GCA_964626865.1 uncultured archaeon
TAACCAAAGCTTATAAGAATGCCCAAGGTGAGAACAATCATGGACAGAATTGTAGTCGGAATCACAGGAGCCTCAGGAATTCCGTATGGTATTCGACTTTTAGAAGTCCTCAAAGAATTTAATGTTGAGGTACATTTGACCTGTAGTCCTTCAGCCTCATTAGTGAATGATTATGAAGGCGATGGGAAAAGCTGGGATGAAGTTCTCTCACTTGCAGATGTAGTTCATGATAATGATAATTTAGCAGCAAGTATCTCTTCAGGATCATTCAAAGCTAAAGCAATGGCAATAGTTCCTTGTTCAGGGACAACATTAGGTAAATTAGCAGCAGGAATTTCTGATAATTTGGTTACTCGTTCTGCACTTGTAATGCTTAAAGAACGCAGACCTCTTATTTTAGTTCCAAGAGAAACTCCTTTGAATACCATATATATTGATAATATGCTTAAATTATCAAATGCAGGAGCAATAATTGCGCCGGCCTCACCTGCATTTTACAACAAGCCTAAGACGCTTGATGATAACATAAATTTTATTGTTGGAAGAGTTCTTGATTTACTTGGTTATGATTCAGATATTTTTTCGAGATGGGAAGGTACTGAGTGATTGCAGGTAATTGCAAGAAATGTGGAAATATAGCAAATAAGGCTTGTAAAACGTGTTCAGAAATATTATGTAAAGCTTGTTTTCATGAACATAATTGTAAACCTTTGAGTTTTTAGTACCCGCTTCTTTCAGAATTTATAATGAATCCTCAAACCATTAAACTGGGCAACACCAAAATTCGGATTTTATCAACGGTAAAAGGTTTAGTTTCAGAATCAACCTTTGTTGAAAAAGAAATAGATTCTTTTAAGCCTGATTTAGTTGCATTAGGCATAGGCCCTGAAGAAGTTCAAGGAACTAGAGATTGGGATGGAGAACCTTATGATATGTCTGGTTGGGATGAAATTTACGGTTTAAGTTTGCGTAAAATTGTGGGAGAGAATGGTGTTAAATTACCTCCACCGTCATTTAGTTCTGCAATAAAGGTATCAGATTCTAAGAATATAGAAGTAATGGGTATAGATATGGATGAAAATTCATTTACTGATGCTTATACCAAGAATATTTCTACCTGGCAACTTTTCAAGCGTGGACGTTTAGAAAAATCGATGGCTAAAACGGGCATTGACGGGCAAACGCCAGAGGAGATTGCAATGAATATGGAAAATTCAATAAGACAGCTTAATGGTTTTGCTATGTTGGAGGAAGAAAGAGTAAAAGTTATGAATGAAAATTTACACGAACATTTAGATAAAAACAGGATTCTAGCGATTATTGAATTGGCTAATGTTGATTCATTAATTAAATTGTTGAAAGAGGATTAAGTGGTTTCCAAAAAAGGCAACGAATTATTAAATAACCTAGGGTAAGCCTGAATATTCAGGGCTCGTGATGTAGCTTGGAAACATGCTGGGCTTCGAACCCAGATCCGGGGGTTCAAATCCCCCCGAGCCCGCCATTATTCTGGACGCGTAATTTCCCATGCCTCATTTAGTGAAGC
>CAZVIT010000033.1:0-8382 GCA_964626865.1 uncultured archaeon
TTTTTTATTTTAGTGTTGTGGTATTCTCAACAGTTGGTTTTGGTGAAATCACACCATTAGGCTTCCTTAATAAATCAGTGATGATTGTTGAAGGTATGATCGGAGGAATCATTATGTCCATTATTATGATTGCTATCTATAAGCAGCTCATGGACAGATAGATTAAATCCAAAATATTCTTAAACGGAAAAATACATAATTGTCCACTAAAGATATTACGACAGATACTAAAAATAAACAGTAACTTTAAGGCTGTTTTCATCAAGTCAAAATGAATCAATTAATTGGAGTATATAATGAGTAAATTCAAATTTTATCTAATTTCTTTATATTTATCATCTTTTAGTTTTTTATTTGCTGAAATTGAATATGTAAATATTCCATCAGGCGCAGACCCTTCTGTTTCAGCTGAAGATGGTGGCAATGGCTTTGAAAAAATAGCTGAATCTCTTGGATATATTACTTCCAAGTATTCCAAAGAGGATTTAAAGTACTTTGGTGACTCCAATGCAAAAAAAGGTGGTGCTCTTAGAGATAAAGGTACTAGATATCCTGCAACTCTTCGAACATTTGGGAAAGAAAGTAACTATCTAGAGAATGCTATTATAGAAGGTCTTGTATATGAATCTCTACTTGAGTTAGACCCACTCACTTGGGAACCAACCGTTCCAAGATTAGCAAGTCACTGGAAAATTTCAGATGACAAAAAAAAGTTTTGGTTCAGGATAAATCCAAATGCAAGATTTTCTGATGGGCGGAGATTGACTGCAGATGACGTTGTTGCAACATGGTTTTTAAGAATGGATGAAACAATACTTGATCCAAGCCAACAACTACTATTTGGTCGGTTTGAAGAACCTATTGCAGAATCTATGTATATAGTAAGTATTGTCGCAAACGATGCAAATTGGAGAAACTTTGAAATTATTGCACAGATGACTATTTTACCAGCATATTATGTAGATCAAGTAGACGGCTCAGAATTTCTGGAACAATATCATTTTAAGTTAATGCCTGGAAGTGGTCCATATATAATTAAAGATGAGGACATTGTAAATCAAGAAAGCTATAAACTTAGAAGAAGAGTAGATTTTTGGGGCAATGATTTAGCACATAATCGTTATAGATGGAATTTTGATACGATTAGCTTTTTCATTATAAAAGGAAATGATGCTCTTGCATTCGAAAAATTTAAGAAAGGGGAATTTGATTATTATGAAGTAAGTCGATCTAGAGTATGGGTTGAAGATTGTGTTCCTGGAAAAATGGATGCTGTTAAGAAAGGTTGGATGAAAAAACATCGTATTTTTTCCGATAAACCAACTGGCACAAGCGGATATGGATTTAATATGAGAAAGTTTCCATTTAACGATAAAAATATTCGTTATGCTTTTGGCTATTTATATGATAGAGAAAAAATGAATCGCGAAATGTATTATAATGAATATGAAATGATGCATTCTTTTTTTTCTGGAACGATGTATGAAAATGAAGATAATATCGAATTTCTCTATGATCCTGAAAAGGCATTAAAACACTTAGAACTAGCAGGATTTACTAAGAAAAATGATGAAGGGATTCTAATTAATAATGAAGGAAGGGCTCTTAGTTTTGTAATTAATAGTCAAAATTATCTTAATTATATGGTAACCCCTGTTCAGAATATGCTAAAACAATATGGAATTGACATGCAAATAGTTAATATGGATGCTACTACAGATTATAAAAACCTTAATGAACGGAATTTTACAATTAATATGCATGCTTATACCGGTGGTGTTCACCCATCTATAGACATTTGGTTTAAATCTGAACTGGCTGACTTAAATGATAATAATAATTATTTTGGCTTTAAAAATGAACGAGTTGATGAACTAATAGAGCTGTATAATTCTGAGTTTGATCTTGAAAAAAGGATTGAAATTGGTAAAGAAGTTGATAAAATAGTAGCTGAAATTCATCCTGTTTCATATGGTATAAAAAGACTATACAGACGGTTTTTGTTTTGGGATAATTTTGGATACCCAGAATATATGGTAGATCGTTTTGTTGGGAATTACCAATCTATTTATAAACTATGGTGGTTTGACCCAGAAAAAATTAGTTCATTAGAGCAAGCAATGGAAAATGATGAACAGTTACAAGTAAATGAGGTTGATATAAGATACTGGCCAGATTGGAATAAAAGTAATAAATAATATTTATGTTTAACTATGTAATTAGACGTCTAATGCTAATGGTTCCAACTTTTTTTGGAGCCACTTTTCTTGTGTTTATAATTTTGCAAATGGCACCAGGAGGACCCTTAGAAAAAACTATCCAGCAAATTCAAAAAGGTGGTTCTCAAAGTGGTGAAGGTGGCGCAATTGGAGGTACAGGGTCTGGTGGTGCTATGCTTCCTAAATCTGCAATTAAAGAATTAGAAAGATTTTATGGATTTGATAAACCTATATTCCAACGTTATTTAATCTGGTTAGGTGTTTGGCCAAGAGAAATAAAACACCGAAAAATAAGTTTTTCTGTAGGTGAGATAGAAAAAAAGAAAAATATGGGTAAAAGAAGATTTGCTTATGTAAAAAAAAATGGGGCTGATCTTATTGTTTATGATAAAGATGGAAATATTAGCAATATTTGGAATGCAAAATTTGATATGGATATTTCCAATGAAGAAATTAAAAATTTTGACCAATTAAAAGAAAAAGGTGAATTAAAAGATATAAAAAAATTAGAAGGTACAGTCTTTGAAACTGAGTTTTCTGGAGTTCTCACTGGAAATCTTGGGAAATCCTACACTTATCAACAGCCCGTAATAGATGTAATGAAACCTAGATTTAAAGTTTCAATCTTACTTGGGCTAACAGGATGGATTATATCTTACCTTGTTTGCATACCCCTTGGAATAAAAAAAGCATTAAATCATGGATCTAAGTTTGATTTAATTTCAAGCGCAATGGTGTTTATGGCATATTCCATACCCGGTTGGGCTTTTGGAGGAGTGCTGCTTGTACTATTTGGAGGTGGTACATTCTGGGATATTTTCCCTTTAGGCGGTTTACATGCACCACAAGAAGTATGGGAAAGTTTTACTCTGATAGAGAAAATAATTAATCAAATTCATCATGCTATTTTGCCTGTTTTTGCATGGTCAATAACAAGTTTTGCAACACTTACTGTATTAATGAAGAATAGTCTATTGGATAATATGTCTCAAGACTATGTTAGAACTGCTTTTTCTAAAGGTCTTACTGAAAAAAGAGTGATCTGGGTTCATGCAGTTAGAAATTCTCTAATTCCCATTGCTTCTGGAATAGGCTATATAATTGCAACGATTGTTGCAGGTTCTTATTTTATAGAACTTATTTTTAATATCAATGGTTTCGGCTATATGGGTTTTCAAGCTATTCTTGATAGAGACTACCCAATCACTATGGGGTTTCTAGTTATTGTGGTATTAATAAGACTAATTGCGAACCTCTTATCTGATATGGCCTTGGCACTAGTTGATCCGAGAATAAGATTTAAATAATATGAATATTGTAAAACAATCTGAATCAATTAATCAAAAAAGATGGAAAAAATTTAAATCCATAAAACGAGGATATTATTCATTTATAATTATTATTTCACTATATGTCCTTTCATTCTTGTTACCACTTTTTATTAATAGCAAAGCTCTAGCTGTCCAATACCAAGGCAATTATTATTTCCCTGCACTAAAAGATGTAGTTCCTGGATTCAATGCATATATAGCTGGAAAAGATCTAGGGCAATCTGTTCCTGGTGAAGCAAACTACAGAGAACTACAAAGAGATTGGAAAGAAAGTAATAATTGGATCATAATGCCAATTTATCCATATGATCCTTATGAAGATATTACGAATAATGAAAATAGAATGTATGCACCACCATCAAGAGATCACTGGCTGGGCACAGATGATACTGGAAGAGATGTATTTGCAAGAATGTGCTACGCTTTTAATATTTCAATCTCATTTGCTTTTATACTTACTGTTGTAAATTATATTATTGGCATAAGTATTGGAGGTGCAATGGGCTACTTTGGTGGAAAATTTGATTTATTTTTCCAGAGAATTATTGAAATTTGGTCATCACTCCCCATGCTATTTGTAGTTATAATAATTAGCTCAATCCTAAAACCATCATTTATATTACTAATTTTTATTTATACACTTGTTAATTGGATTTTTCTAACATACTATATGAGAGCAGAATTTTATAGAGAAAAATCTAAGGACTATGTAAGTGCCGCTATATCAATGGGACAAAGTCATAAAAATATTATTTTTAAACATATACTCCCTAACTCACTTGTACCAGTAATTACTTATTTCCCTTTTTCTGTAGTAAGTGGCATTGTAATACTTGTTAGTTTAGATTTTTTAGGGTTTGGGTTAACACCTCCAACACCGAGTTGGGGGCAAATTCTATACGTTGGATTAGCAAATATTACAAAATGGTGGATGGTATTTGCACCTATAATGGCACAATTTTTTACACTGCTATTTATAGTATTTATAGGTGAAGCTGTAAGAGAAGCCTTTGATCCCAAAATATATTCGAGACTAAGATAATGTCTAAAAAGCTAATAGAAATCCAAAATTTAAAAACATACTTCCATACTGAAGCTGGTTTGGCAAAAGCAGTTGATGATATAAGTTTTGATATTATTAAAGGAGAAGTCTTAGGTATAGTAGGTGAATCTGGTTCTGGAAAATCAGTTACTTCATTATCAATAAATAGACTAATTCCAAATCCACCAGGTGAAATTGTCGATGGTAAAATATTGTTTAATAATACTAATCTTCTTGGATTGACTTATGATAAAATGAAAAAGTATCGCGGTAAAGAAATTGCTATGATTTTTCAAGAACCAATGACTTCTTTAAATCCAGTGTTTAAAATAAATATGCAAATGAATGAAGTCCTTATTGAACATGAAGGTATATCATGGAATGAAGCAAATGAGCGAAGTATTCAAATGCTTGATGCAGTAGGCATACCAGACCCTGAAAAGAGGATGAATGATTATCCACATCAATTCTCAGGAGGAATGAGGCAAAGAGCAATGATTGCAATGGCACTACTTTGTAACCCCGCTCTGCTTATTGCAGATGAGCCAACGACTGCTCTTGATGTAACTATACAAGCTCAGATATTAGATCTAATGATGTCTTTAAAAGATAAAAGAGATGATGCTGCAATTTTATTGATTACCCATGATCTAGCAGTTATCGCGGAAACCTGTGATAGGGTAATTGTCATGTATGGAGGTAAAATTCAAGAGATAGCATCAATCAATGATTTATTTATCAATCCAATTCATCCATATACCAAAGCTCTAATGAACTCCATACCAAAACTTGAAACTAAAGAAAAAAGACTAAAAGCTTTACAAGGGATGGTACCATCAATTTTAGAAATGGGAGATGGTTGTAAACTTTGTTCACGCTTTGAACCCGCAAATTGTGCCTGCAGAGGAACCAAAGAAGAACCTGATCTATTAAAAGTTTCTGAAAACCATTGGGCTAGAGTTCACCCTGGATTGCTACCATGAATGAGACTATTCTTCAAATAAATGATTTAAATGTTGAGTTTCCAATTTTGGGAGGGATATTTCAGAGAGAAAACTCCAAAGTTCATGCTGTAAAAAATGTAAATTTAAATTTGATGACTGGTAAAACTATAGGAGTTGTAGGTGAGTCAGGTTCTGGAAAATCTACTCTAGGTAAAGCTATAATCAATGTTCTCAAGCTCACTGCCCCAGATGTTCGAGTATATGGAGATATTATTCTTCATCCGGAAACAGATGATGCTATGAATGTATTACATTTAAAATCATCTCAAGTAAAATCATACCGATCCGATGTACAGATGATTTTTCAAGATCCCTATTCTTCATTAAATCCAAGAATGTTGGTTGGAGATATTGTTAAAGAGCCGCTTGATATTAATACCTCATTATCAACTGTTGAAAAACAGGATAGAGTTGCCTGGCTTCTAAATAAAGTAGGGTTAAACCAAGAGCAAGCAAATCGTTTCCCACATGAATTCTCTGGTGGACAGAGACAACGGATTGCAATTGCAAGAGCTTTAGCTACTAATCCAAAAATTATCATTGCTGATGAACCTGTATCTGCTCTCGATGTATCAATACAAGCACAAGTCATAAATTTAATGATGGACCTTCAGGAAGAATTTAATTTAACTATTCTATTTATTGCACATGATCTATCTGTAGTAAAACATATTTCAACAGAAATTGCGGTGATGTACCTTGGAGAAGTTGTTGAATATGGCAGTACTGATACTGTGTTTAATGACCCACAACATAGCTATACTAAAACTCTTCTTGACTCTATTCCCCATCCCGATCCAATTGGAAGAGAAGAGAGAAAAAAGGAACGATTAAAGTTGGAACGATTCAGTATGTAGAGAAATTCTTAATTTGCATATAATTATATAAAAAAACCCGCTTTCCAGCGGGTTTTTTATTTTCAACAGTTTTTTAATTTCTATTTATTTCATCATCACCATTTTCTTAGTTATGGATACTCCTTCACCTTTTAGTGAGTAAATATACATTCCAGAAGAAACCGCATGACCATTACTGTCCATACCGTTCCAAGTAATGCTATGATATCCCTGTTTCAGGTTTGCATCTACCAATGTACTTACTAACCGTCCTGTCATATCATAGATATTCAGACTCACAATTCCCTCAGTTGGTACACTGAATGACAAAGTAGTTGTAGGATTAAACGGATTCGGATATGCATCAAGAAGACTGTATTCTTCTGGAACAATCTTTACCTCACGGCTCAGTGGCATAGTATTAAACCCATCACCTTTCACCATATTATTAGTAAAATCAGTAGTTTCAGTATATTCTATAATTTCATCATTAGATTTATCATAATATTTAAAGGTTAGCTCCTCACCCTCAACAACATTACTGTATACCTGTATGATATAGAAATAACGATCATCAAATGGGAAGTACAATCTCTCAGCTATACCTCGACATTCTCCGTCTGCAAATGCAGCAACAATATCGCCTTCAGAGTCTTCACGGTTTTCTATACTGACAGTTATAGTACCAATAAACTCATAATCTGCATAGTTAAAAGCCCAATCAGATATTGTCTTATTAAGGAAAACTTCCTGTTTGTTCAGAGCTCTTGACATACTACCATCAAATTCAGGATAAATAAGTGTTCCTTCTGCATTCATTTCTAATAGATATCCACTACCTGGTTCTAGCGTTAGAAGTGAACCATACCATCCATAATCTCCGTAGTTATTTGAAACACCATCTGACTGACTAGCAATAAACAAGGAATTATCAACTACACTGGCAAGAGCTATTTCTAGATCTCCAGGATTTTGAGGCAAGTAACCAATCCAGTTCCAACCTGTTATCAGGTTGATGGGTGTAGATGCTACATCCACAGGAACGCCAGTAATTGTCAAAGTACTGGGTGCTGCCATTTCTAGTTTGTACATTTCAGTTGGATCCAACATTTCAAGTGAACCATACCATCCATAATCTCCATAGTTATTTGCAACACCATCTGACTGACTGGCAATAAACAAGGCATCGTCACTTATAGACCCTAATATACTATCCAAGGAGGCCTCTTCAGGAATCACATTAAAGGATATCCAATTATAACCAGCGATAAGATCAATAGAAATATCAACAGTAGTTAATATATTGAATTCGAATGGATCTATTAAATCACCAAGTTGCTCATTAATTTCAAATATATAGCTCTCAGATACATCTAATACTTCATCGATAGATGCATCATAATATTGGAAATTTAAGACTTCACCTGGATTATTACTACGCATAGTCATTTCGTATAAAGTAGTACCCTCATATGGTCCAAAAGGAGGGTTAACCTGAACGGCTACACCACGTATATTACCATCTGCATCCAGTGCAGCTAAAAGGTCACCATCTTCACCTAGCTGTATACCATCATTTAGGACAATACCACCCACTATCCATGATGTAAATTCATATCCACCTGGATCATCTTCCCAATCTGGACAATTTTCAGCTACTCCGCCACAAACTCCAGCACAATCTTCTGTAGCTGATCCACCACAATCGCCTGCACAGTCTTCTACATTTCCATCACAGTCACAGTCACCATCTGGAATGCCATCACCACCACATTCACCACATTCATCCACTACCGCATCACCACCACATTCACCAGCACAATCTTCTACATTACCAGCACAATCACAGGCACCATCTGCTATGCCATCACCACCACATACGCCCCATTCATCAAAATAAACACACCAACCAGAATCTAATGATCCTTCAGGGACATAGTTACATCCTTC
>CAZVIT010000033.1:8392-10318 GCA_964626865.1 uncultured archaeon
CAGACTTGTGATCTTCCGACACCATCTGGAATGCCATCACCACCACATTCACCACATTCATCATAATATGCACAGCTGCCATCATCTACTGTTGCTTCCGAGTCGTAATTACATGCTTCCATATCCGTACAACCTTCTACATCTCCAGATTCAGGTATTGCACATACGATATCGGATGCTTCAGATTCACCTGCATCATTCACAGCAGTTGTATAATAACAATATTCTGTATCATTTATCACATCATCATCAAAATAATCGGTACCAGAACTAGAAGCAATCAATACGTATTCCCGTGAATTATTAGATGAATCAATAATCAATTCCTTTACAAGTTCTCGTTCACTGTTTGAAGAAAAACTCTCTCTCTCCCCACAGCCAGTGTCACACATTTCGCACAGATCAGTACAACAATCACCATAATAATCACACATATCATCACACCAACAGCCTGAAGAGGATTGTGTTCCACAATATTCTTCACATCCTGCTCCAGTGTTAGCCTCTTCACAATCACCGCCATCAAGCCCCCATTCTTCACAATTATAATCAAGACCCCACCAAAAATCTTGACCATCCGGACATGTTCCTACTCCATCTGTCGCTTCTGACGCTGGTGTACAATCACAATATCCATCACCTACCCAAGATGTACATGAGTCATCACCACATTCATTATCATTGAAACAAAATCCACTACAATCTGTAAATTCGAAGCCTTGATCAGTACACTCAGGACCCTCTGTTTGCTGTTCACGATAAATATTATAGTACTCCGCACCATCAGAAACATTCCAATCTAAGGTTACAGAACCATCTCCCGCATCTGCATCCATACCTGTTGGAGCAGAAGGTGGTTCGGGTTCGTCACCCACATAAATACATCCACCTACAGATACATCCATCGCATTACCACTTGGATCAGATAGCACCACATCATCTAGACAGGCTTCACCACTACCTTCAAATGATAGATTTACAAGAACTCCATCACCAGATGGGATAGTTGAACCTGTTAAACTAAATCCAATTACTGTTGTTGCACTTGTTGAAATAGTAAACCCTGCATCACCTGCAGAACCACCACTAGCACCTGTTACTGTAATGCCAGAAACATTAAACTGGAAACCTGCTACAGGATCATCATTCGATAATAATACCTCTAATGTTCCATCACCAACTGCACCAAAAGACAATGATGTCTCGCCTGGCTCATCTGGACAATCTGATGCATCACATACATAACTTCCATCCCAACACATTACATCTGCACCCGGTCCATCACATACGCCACATTCATCTTCTACTGCATCACCGTTTGGTACACCAGCACAATCTTCACAACTTGAGTTATCACCACCGCATACGCCACATTCATCATAGCCTTCTGGACAATCATTCGCTTCAACTATAGATGTACAACCTTCAACTGCTGCATCAATGGCAGCACCACTATTATCTGATAATACTAAATTAGATAAACATGCATCATCTGTATTACCTTCAACCTCTAATACAACCAAAACTCCATCACCAGATGGTATGGTTGCACCTGTTAAACTAAATCCAATTACTGTTGTTGCACTTGTTGAAATAGTAAACCCTGCATCAGTGGCAGCACCACCACCTGCACCTGTTACTGTTACACCATCAACATTAAACTGAAAACCAGCAACGTCAGTGATTGTACTAAACATAACTTCTACACTGCCACTTGGCTGATCTGGACAATCTGATGCATCACATACATAACTTCCATCCCAACACATTGTACCATAATCACAACTACCATCATCTGCGGTTGCATCTGAATCATAGTTACATGCATCCATATCCGTACAACCATATACATTACCATCTTCAACCTCTACACATCCACCTACAGATACATCCATCGCATTACCACTTGGATCAGATAGCACCACA
>CAZVIT010000034.1:0-4323 GCA_964626865.1 uncultured archaeon
AACCGCGGATCTATGGCTTTCAGCCCTCGAAAGAGAGCACGCTCTGAAACGCCACATGTCTCTAGTTGGGCTGCTGTCGATGGCGATGAACCTAAAATTCTTGGTTTTGCTGGTTATAAGGTAGGAATGAGCCACATTATGGCCGTAGATTATCGTAAAAAATCAACTACTGCTGGACAAGAAGTTAGAATGCCTGTAACTATTGTCGAAATTCCTCCAATGAAAGTAATTGGAGCAAGAGGTTACATTCAAGATACTTACGGATTAAGAACTTTAACTGAAGCTTGGGAAAAGAAGATTGATAAAGACTTAGAAAGAAAATTGCCTATTCCTAAGGATCATAACGCTAAAAATGCTTGGAAGAAAATGGCAGATAGTGATTTAGAAGAAATAAGATTATTAGTCCATACCCAACCAAAGATGGTAACTGGAATCCCAAAGAAAAGACCTGAAATTATGGAAATGGCTGTTGGTGGAGGTTCTATTGATGCTCAAGTTGAATTCGCAAAAGGAATGATGGGGAAAGAATTCACTATGTCTGATTTTACAGAAGATGGGGAAATGCTAGATGCTATTGCTGTTACAACTGGATATGGTTTTCAAGGACATGTAAAACGCTGGGGTGTCAAATTATTAACACACAAAAATTCAAAACATCGCAGAATGATTGGGAATCTAGGGCCTTTCAGTCCTGGATATGTTGTTTCTACCGTTCCACAAGCTGGACAAACTGGATACCATCAACGTACTGAATACAATAAAAGATTATTAAGAATTGGAGATAATCCAGATGAAATTAATCCAAAAGGCGGGTTTTTGAACTATGGATTAATTCGTGGAAATTATGCACTTTTACATGGTTCCTTACCTGGACCAAGTAAACGCTTAATCAGGTTTAGAAAAGCTGTTAGATTCCATGGAAAGAAAACAGATTCAGTCGTTGTACCTAATATTACAATGATTTCACAGGAGAGCCAACAAGGAGTATAATCATGAAAGTACCAATATATTCAATTAAAGGAAAAGCCTCAAAGAAATCCGCAGAATTACCTGATGCTTTTAATGAACCTGTACGTTTAGATTTGATTCGAAAAGCTGTAAGAGCTTCTCGTGCAAATAGAAGGCAGCCGTATGGTGCCTCAAAAGGTGCTGGATTCAGACATTCTGTTTCATGGCCTGGCAAAGGTCGCGGTATGGCAAGAACTCCTCGTAAAAATGGAGGTGGTGGTCGTGGTGCTGAAGCGCCAAATACAGTTGGTGGTCGACGTGCGCACCCTCCTAAAGCTGAAAAAGATTGGAATTTAAAAATTAATTCTAAAGAAAATAAAAAAGCTTTCAAATCTGCATTAGCAGCCACATCTCAAGAATCATATGTGTTAGCAAGAGGACATCAAATTCCTGAAAAAGCTACACTTCCTTACATAGTTGAAGACAAAATAGAAACTTTAGCTAAAGATAATGAAGGAGGATCATTAACCAAAAGAGCTATTTCATTATTGGATGGACTTGGCTTATTAGAAGATGTAAAACGTTCACGCGAAGGTAAAGGAATAAGGGCAGGTAAAGGAAAAAGTCGCGGAAGAAAATACCGCACACCTAAATCTGTACTTCTTGTTCTATCTGAAGAGAATAATACGGAAAAAGCATTCCGTAATTTATCTGGTGTTGATGTTACTACTTCTAAAAATTTGAATACGGAATTGCTAGCGCCTGGTGGAGACCCTGGTAGATTAGTTGTCTTCAGTAAATCTGCAGTTTCTGCATTAGGAGAGAGATTATGAGTGATCACAAAGTAATTCTCAGCCCTCGATCTAAAGAAAGAGCCTTATACATGCTTGAGCAGAATAAATTAGAATTTTACGTTGCAAGAACTGCTTCTAAATTGGATATTAAAGGTGCTGTTAGATCCTTATTCCAAGTAGAAGTTAGTAAAGTCAATACCAGAATTACTAAGGAAGGTAAACTGGCTATTGTTAAATTAGCTGAAGGACATTCAGCCGAAGATTTGAGTAATAGATTAGGAATATTGTGATAAAATGGGAAAACGAATAATACCTAGAAGACGCGGACGAGGCCGTCGTTACAAGGCTGCTGATAATCGTTTCAAGGGTGATGCACGGCATCCTAGAACAAAATCTTCAAGTGGTAAAGTTGTCGAATTAATGCATGATCCTGGTAGAACTGCTCCTGTAGCAAAAGTCGAAGATCAAGATGGAACTTATACTATGATTGCGCATGATGGGATGCATGTAGGTCAAGAAGTGTCCGCAGGTCATGGTGCTGAAATTAGTACTGGAAATACCGCATATCTTGGTTCTATACCTGAAGGTACTAAAGTTTATAATATTGAAATGAAGCCTGGAGATGGTGGAAAATTAGCAAGAGCTGCTGGGAATGCTGCTACTGTTGTTTCCCACGGTAAAAGAACAACCATTCGTTTACCATCTAAGGCACAAAAAACAGTTGATAATATGTGTAGAGCAACTATAGGCTCTGTAGCTGGTTCAGGAAGAGGAGAAAAACCTATTGCAAAGGCTGGAAAGAATTTTTACCGTAATAGAGCTAGACCAAAAATTTGGCCTAAAGTTAGGGGAGTTGCTATGAATGCTGTAGATCACCCGCATGGAAGTGGACGAAAACAAACTATTGGTATCAATTCAACTATTTCTAGAAATGCACCTCCTGGAAGGAAAGTTGGGCACATTGCTGCAAAGAGAACAGGAGCTAAACGTTAATGGCCCGTAGAACGAAAGGTCTTGCTACGCCAAAAGCAGCAAGAAGGAGAGAGAGAAAAAGGAAGGCAGGTATTCAAGTCCGCAGAAAGAAGGAATTTACATATCGCGGAATGACTATTGATAAATTAAAAGAACTCACGTTTAAAGAATTTATTGCTATTGTACCTTCAAGACAACGAAGGTCATTCAAACGTGGCTTGAGCATAGAACAAGCTAAAATTATTAATGATTCTAATGAAAAACCGGATAAAGTTATTCGAACACATCGTAGAGAAATGATTATTATTCCTCAATTTGTAGGAAGAAAATTTGGCGTTTACAATGGAAGAGAATTTGTAGATATTGAGATTTTACCGGAAATGATTGGATTGTACTTTGGAGAATTAGCTCCTACAAGAACATCCCCTACACACACTGGACCTGGAGTTGGCGCTACCAAGTCATCTAAATTTATGCCGTTGAAGTGATATTATGAAAGGATTCTCATACCCATACAACCCCGAAATACATGCTGCTGCTCGTGGTACAGGATTAAATGTTTCTCCTAAAGCTGCCAGAGAAGTTTGCCATGCTCTAAAGGGAATGGAGCTTGAAAAAGCTAAAAGTTACTTAGAAAGAGTTATGGATCTTGAACAAGCAGTACCTTTCAAACGCCATGATGGTAAAGTAGGACACCGAAAAGGTAAAGGAATTTCTAGCGGAAGGTTTCCTGTGAAAACTGCTGCCGCCATTTTGAAAGTTATTGAATCTGCTGGAAATAATGGAGAAGCTCTCCATTTAGATATTGAAAATTGGAAAATTGTTCACATTGCCACTTCACGTGGAGTTAGATTTGAAAGTAGATTCCCTAGAGCTAGAGGTAGAGCTACACCAAAAATGCGCGAAAGTGCAAATGTTGAAGTTGTATTGGAGGAATTAAAATGACCGTTGTCAAAGAAATGCTAAAAGAACGTGTACGTCGTGTACAAGTACATGATTATGTTCAAAGTAAAACCAACAGAGCTGGCTTTGGTGGGCTATCAATACAAAGGACTCCATTAGGAACTCACGTTAGAATAGCTGCTGAAAGGCCTGGTCTTGTTATTGGAAGAAAAGGTAGCGATATTCAAAAACTTACTGAAGAACTTGAAAGAAAATTCGGTTATGAGAATTTACAAGTTGAAGCTGGAGAAGTTAATAATTTTGCCCTTAATCCTTTGATTATGGCTGCTAAAGTAGCAAATGCTTTGGAAAGAGGATGGAACTATAGAAGAGCTGGAAATTCAATGCTACAAAGAATTATGGATTCTGGAGCAAGGGGTTGCCAAATTACAATCGCTGGTAAGTTAACTGGATTAAGGCATAGAACTGAAAAGTTCTTATCTGGACACATCAAATTCTGTGGTGAAACTGCTCTTGAATTAATGGATGTTGGAATTGCTCAAGCTAAACTAAAGCCTGGGACAATTGGTGTGAAAGTAGCAATTATGCGTCCTGACGCAAAATTACCTGATGAAATTGAAGTTACTCCACTTCCTGAGCCTGTTGTAGAAACCAAAGAAGAAGTTAAAGAGGAAACTGCTAAAGATACTGAAGAAGAAGTTAAAGA
>CAZVIT010000034.1:4423-5756 GCA_964626865.1 uncultured archaeon
CCAAAGAAGAAGTTAAAGAGGAAACTGCTAAAGATACTGAAGAAGAAGTTAAAGAAGAAAAGACTGAAGCAAAAAAGACTAAGTCTGATAAAAAAGAAAATAAAACAAAAAAAGAAGGTGACAAGAAATGAGTTTGAAAAAGCCTTCTGAATTAAGAGAAATGCAGCCTGAAGAAAGAGAATCTAGACTGAGAGAATTACGTTCCGAATTAATGAATGAAAGAGGTGTCGCATCTATGGGTGGGCAACCTACTTCTCCTGGAAGAATGAGGGCCTTAAAGAAACAAATTGCACGATTAACTACAATTATGAGAGAGATTGAATTGGAGGAAGAAGCTTAGATGGTAGATATTGATCCTCTTACTGGCCTTCCAAAAGAATTGCTCGCAATGGAAGAAATAATTAGAGAGCAGCAATCAATCAAAGTTCATATTGAAAAACGCAGATATGGAAAATTAGTTACTATTGTTGATGGAATCGGCAAAAGTATCGATATCAACGATTTAGCAAAACAACTCAAAACTAAATGTGCCACTGGTGGAACTTCAAAAGGTGGGATCATTGAATTACAAGGAGACCACACAAAGAAAGTTAATGAAGTTTTAACAGACATGGGATTCCCTGTGGAGGTGCAATAAATGGATGGAAGAGATGAATTTATGGGAGAACAAGTGACAGTATCTAAACATTCTGATCCTAACATACAAGGGATTTCTGGAAAAATTATTGATGAAACTCGAGAGACGATTACTATTTTTTCTGATGGAAAAGCCAGGATGGTCAGTAAACGCCCAGGTAAATTTATGTTCAAAAGTGGTGAACTTGATGGAAATAAAATTGCTTATAGATCACAAGACCGAATTAAAAAGGTGAAAGTATGACTAAAGATAAACCACGAGACATAGGTGTTGATGTTGAAGCTCCGGCTAATCCATGGGATGGGGATCTTAATGATCCATTCTTTGGCACTCTTCCTGTAAGGGGGCAGGTCCTACGTGGAATCGTTGTAAAATCAAAAGCTCAAAAAACCGTCGTTGTTCAAATCAACAAAATGAAATATGATTCTAAATATGAAAGATATGCAAGGAGTTCATCGAAGATAAGTGCTCACAGCCCTGCTAGTGTTGGAGCAACTGAAGGTGATGCTGTAACTATCATGGAATGTAGGCCCCTGTCTAAAACTAAATCATTCGTTATTATCGAAAGGAGAGATCCATGAGGGGCGTTGCTGGAAGACAAATGAGAGGTCTACCTCAGGGTGCCCGAATAGATTGTGTTGATAATAGTGGAGCAAAAATTGTATTAACTAATGCGCCTACAGCATTAAGACTTGG
>CAZVIT010000034.1:5766-10032 GCA_964626865.1 uncultured archaeon
CAAAAATTGTAGAAATTGTTACTGTTTTAAATTACAAAGGTGTACATCGAAGGTCTCCTGCTGCAGGCGTTGGAGATATGGTAATTGCATCTGTCAAAAAAGGCAACCCAGAAATGCGTCGCCAACTTGTTAGAGCTGTAATCGTAAGATGCCGTAGACCTTTCAGAAGGGCTGATGGAACTATGGTTCAATTTGAGGATAATGCCGCAGTTCTAACAAATGAACAAGGAGAAACTAAAGGTTCAGGGATCAAAGGACCTGTTTCAAGAGAAGCTGCCGAAAGATGGCCACGGATAGCTGCTGCAGCTACAACAATTGTATGAGGATTAAATGAGTTCAAAACAACCACGTAAACAGAGACTTGCCCGTCACACGGCACCTTATCATAGAAGACACCGTGAAATGTCTTCTCCAATTGATAAAGGTCTCAGAAAAAGGCAATTGTCAAGGGGATTCATGTATCCAAGAGCTATACCTGTCAGAAAAGGGGATCGTGTAATGATTGTTAGGGGAGAAGGCAAATCAAAATCAGCTACCGCAATTTCCAAAATAGATCGGAAGGCTAGAAAAATCTATGTAGAAGGATTTACTTATTTCAAATCTGATGGGACTGAACTACAAAGACCTATAGATGCATCAAATTTAGTTATTATTAATCCTGACTGGTCTGATATTAGAAGAAGAAGAATCTTAAACCGAATTAATGATTCTGTAGAATGGACTGATGAAGTAATATCTGATTTAGAAGCTACAGAAGATGAATATGAAGCCGAAACTGTAGGGCCTGTAGAAGAAAAAACAGAGGAAAGCGAAAATGACGAAGCTGAAGAAACACAAGAAAGTGATTCTGAAGATACCGATTATTCAAAAATGACCGTTGCTGAATTAAAAGTTCTTTTGAAAGAAAAGAAATTGCCTGTTGGTGGAAAGAAAGCTGAACTTATTGAACGATTAGAAGGTTATTCAAAATGAGTAGCTGACATCTAAAGAG
Organism: uncultured archaeon; assembly: GCA_964626865.1. GTDB lineage: Archaea > Thermoplasmatota > Poseidoniia > MGIII > CG-Epi1 > CG-Epi1. The sequence goes on from CAZVIT010000034.1 coordinate 6,758, forward strand.
GTTAGTGGGCCCTCGTTCTTGGAAAATAGCTAGAAAAGAACGAACTTGGACGACGAAACCTATGCCTGGAAAGCACTCTTTGGAAGGTGCATTGCCTATTTCAACAATTTTAAGAGATTATCTGAAAGTCTGTGACAACAATCGTGAAGCAAAAATTATTCTTCACAACGGAGATGTGATGATTGATCAACGTGTTGTACGTAAACCAAAATCACCCGTAGGACTTATGGATGTTATTTCTCTTCCTAAAATTAAAATGCATGTTAGGGCTATGCTTGATAAACACGGTAGAATAGAATTTGTTTCTATCAAACCTGCTGAAGCAAAATGGAAGCTTGTAAGAGTAGAAAATAAAAGAAATGTAAAAGGCGGCCATGTGCAAATTAATCTACATGATGGTACGAATATCTTATCTAAAGAAAAAGTCAAGACTGGGGATGTTTTACAATTAAATCTTCCTAATATGAAAATAAAGAAAGTATTGAAATTTAAGAAAGGTGCTCAATCTTTAATTATTGGCGGAACTCACGTAGGTTCAATTTCTACAATTAAAGGCGAAGAAACAACAAGAAGTACAAAGCCTAATCTTGTTATGTATGAAAATTTCCAAACTATTAGACCTTATTCATTTATTGTGGGCGAAAAGAAAGCAATGGTTTCGCTTCCAGAGGTTAAAGTATGAATCCTATGAAAGAATTAAAAATAGCAAAAGTTGTTCTGAATATAGGAGTCGGAGAGGCTGGAGAAAGGCTAGGAAAAGCTGAAATTGTTCTTAAAAAATTGAGCGGATGTAAACCTGTGCGCACTTTATCAAAATCAACTAACAGAGATTTAGGAATTCGATTGGGGATGCCGATAGGGTGTAAGGTTACATTAAGAGGAAAAAATGCAATGAGATTCTTGAAAGATTCTCTTTGGGTAAGAGAAAATAGACTTCCTGCATATTGTTTCTCAAAAACCGGCGGAGTAAGTTTTGGAATTCCAGATTATACAGGTTATAAAAATGAAAGTTATGATCCTGATATTGGAATATTTGGATTAGATATCGCAGTTGCATTTGAACGTCCTGGATATCGTGTTGCTAGAAGGAAGATTAAACATAACAAAATTGGCAAGAATCATCGAATTAATGCTGAAGAATGTCAAGAATATATGAAGAAAAAATTCAACTTGGAGGTATTCAAGGTATGAACATCGATGACGTGAAAATTAAAGTCAGAGAAGTTTATCGTGGGCGCATCGAAGGATGTGTTCTATGTGATAGAAAACGCGGACTTGTACGCAGACATGGGCTAAATTTGTGTAGACAATGTTTTAGAGACAAAGCTACCGAACTTGGTTTCAAAAAATATGATTGAGGTTTAAATGAGACACGATTCACTATCTGATGCGCTTATAATAATAAAAAATGCTGACCACGTAGGTAAAAATTCAGCTATTGTTCCTGCTTCAAGGTTAATTGGAGATGTTTTAAGACAATTAACAGAAAAAGGATATCTAAATAATTATGAATACGAAGATAACGGGAAAGGTGGAGTATTCAATATTTCCTTAAATGGTAGAATTAATGGTTGTGGCGCAATTAAACCTAGATTCTCTGTTAAATTAAGAGATATGGAAAGGCATGAGGCCAGATATTTACCTGCAAAAGATTTCGGTATTTTAATTCTCACAACTCCTTATGGAGTTATGAATAATGACTCTGCTAAAGAAGCATCAACTGGAGGAAAGCTACTAGCTTATGTTTACTAATGTTAATTAAAGAATTAATTTATAACGTAGATTTACCTGAAGGTGTTACTATTTCTATGGATAACCATGATGTTAAACTTTCAGGACCTAGAGGGGAATTAAGTCGCAATTTCAAGCACTCTATGATCTCCTTATCTGAGGATAAGGGTAATGTTAAATTGGTTGGAAAGAAATTAAGAAGAAAAGAAAAAGCCCTTATTGGAACTTGGAGAGCTCATTTGAAAAACATGGCTCAAGGTGTTTCTTCTGGATTTTTATACGAAATGAAAATAGTCTTTGCGCACTTTCCTATGAAAGTCTCAGTCAAAGGAAATGTTATAGATGTTGCTAATTTCTTAGGTGAAAAAACTACTAGACATGCAAACATTTGTGGAGATGTTAAAGTTATTGTAAAAGGCGATAAAGTAACGATTGAAGGAAACAATGTTGAAGATGTTGGTCAGACTGCTGCAAATTTAGAACGTGCAACTGTTGTAAAAGGACGCGATATTCGTGTTTTCCAAGATGGAATTTATGTAATTTCTAAGGGGGCTGCACAATGAGTGATGAAGATTATAAACCTAGGCAAAAACCTGTTTTGAATAAAGAACAGAAAGCTGATTTATCAAAAAGAAATCGCATGTCAAACAAAAGGCCTAAATTTAGAAGGCAGAACTGGTTTAGATATAAGAGATTGGGAGAAAAATGGAGACGTCCTCGCGGTATACATTCAAAAATGCGAAGGCATTTCAAATATAGAATTCCTGTCGTTCAAGTTGGTTTCAGAGGGCCTGCTAGTGTTAGAGGTTTACATCCTTCTGGATTTGAAGAAGTTTTAGTTTACAATCCTAGCAATTTAGAAAATATTGATTCTAAAACTCAAGCTATTCGAATATCAAGCAAGGTTGGCGATAAAAAACGCGAAATGATTGTTAACCGAGCCGATGAAATGAAAATACGTGTGTTAAACAGGAGAGATCTATGAATTTGTCCTATCAAAGAAGAGTTGCTGCCACAGTTCTAAAATGTGGTGTTAATCGTGTTTGGGTTGATGATCGTCCTGAAGTTCAAGAGCGCATTTCTGAAGCCGTAACAAGAGATGATGTAAGATTATTGATTGTTCAACGATTTATTCGTAAGCATCAAAAGAAAGGTATATCCAGAGGGCGAGCAAAAGCTATGGCTGTACAACGATCTAAGGGCCGTCGAAAAGGACATGGTTCAAGAAAAGGACATGGCGGAGCAAGAACTCCAAAGAAGGAATCATGGATGACTAAAGTACGTGCATTACGCAAAGAATTAACTTCTTTGAGAGATGAAAAAGTAATTGATTCTTCTCAATACAGGTTATACTATCGTAGAGCAAAAGGTGGAGTTTACAATTCAAGAAATCACTTAAGATATAATATGGAAATTGATGGAATAAAATTAGGAGGTAAGAAATAATGCCAAAAAGAATGCACTTCTCTCGTAGAAGAAAAGGCGTAACTAATTATCGTAAAAGATTAGCTTTATTGAAATCTGGACTTCCTAGGGCAGTAGTT
>CAZVIT010000035.1:0-10030 GCA_964626865.1 uncultured archaeon
AAGCAAATCAACTTAAATTTAAAGAAATTGAAAATGAAATTGGGATTTCAGGTGGAAACAAAGCTCGTGAATTACAAGAAGAATTGGATAAGGCGAGAGTTGCACATGCCTTGGCCGGAAGAAACGCTGAAAGTGCTCAAAATGAATTAAGGGATTTAGAAATTGAAAGAAAAACAATCACCGAAGAACACAAAATTGCATCTAAAGAACTTAAGACCCTTACCAAAGAATTAGATTCTTTAAACAAAGAAATTAAAAAATTAGAAAGTAAAATTTCTGCTAAGGTTACACGTTTAACTGAATTAGAAGGTGCTGCTGCAAATAATTCAGAAGTTGTTAAAAACCAACGTGACAAACTTGAAGAACTTCGGAAAAAAGCCGGAGAACTTGAGATGCAGAGGCACAGAATTGAAGGTGAAAAAGAACAATTAGAGAATCAATTAACTAATGCAGAAGAACAAGTTATACGTTCAAAACAATGGTTAGAGTCAATTATAACAGATGCAAAAGAGGCTGATTTCCAATTGAAAGATATGGAAATTGGAAACAAATCTGCAAATCAGAATTTAGAGAAAATTAAGAAAAAACATAAAGAAGTTTTGAAAGCAATTGAAAAATATCAAAAAGAATTATCTGATTTAGAAGGAAAGTTACGTAATTTATCAATGAAACTAGCTTCAAAAGAAGCTGCACAAAGAGCAAGAGAAGAATTTGGTGGTTATGCTAAAGGCGTTCAAGCTGTATTACAATGTCGTGATGAAGGAAAATTATCTGGAATTATAGGAACTATTGCAGAATTAGGAAGAGTAGATGAAAAATATGCAACTGCGTTAGAAGTAGCTGCAGGAGCGCGACTTCAATCAATAGTTACTGAAGATGATCGAGCAGCTGCTGAAGCGATTGAGTTCTTGAAACATAATAAAATTGGAAGAGTACGATTCTTGCCTTTAAACAAAATTCATTCATACAAACCAAGTGCTGCAGCTATTTTGATTTCAAAGAAGTCTGGTGCAATTGATTTTGCCCAAAATTTAGTTAAATTTGATTCAAGATACAAGGATGCATTTGGAAATGTATTTGGAGATACTGTAATTATTGATTCATTAGCCAATGCTAGAGAACATCTTGGTAAAGGAAGAATGGTTACTTTACAAGGTGAATTACTTGAAAGTGGAGGTGCACTTGTTGGAGGTGCAGCACCACGTACTGGCATTAGTTTTGGAACTGCTGATCGAACTAAAATCGACAATCTAAGTGCCGAAATTGGAAACTTAGATGCCGAAAAATTACAGAAATCCTCAGCTCTTGGAGAGCTGATAGATAGTGCTGGAAAATTGGCTACAGCTAGACAAGAACTTGAAAGTGAAAAAGCCGCGTTCCAAACACGTGTTACAGATTATGATGGAAGAGCTGAAGAAGTAAAGAAAAGAGTTCAAGAAGCTGAAGATGCTCTCAAATCTCGTGAGGGGATGGTTGAAGCATTACAAGGGGAGATTATTGAAAGAAAAGAATCAATTGAAACCTTAGAACAAGAAATCCAAACCATTACTGGGGAAATATCAAATGCAACCAAGGATTTACAAATTATAGCTGGTGGAAAATCATCTAAAAATATTGCAAAATTACAAAGTGAATTAGATGAATTCAGAGAGGAATTATCTGGAAAACAAAGCCAATTTGCTGCTTTATCTGCAAAAACTGAAGCCACGAAGTCTGATGTTGGAAGATTGAAGGGAGATCTAAACTTAAATGAAAAAGAACAGAAAGAATTACAGAAAGTCCTCAAACAAGAAACTAAAAATTCTGCTAAATTGGATAAAGAATTAAATAGACTAAGAAATGAAGAGCAAACTAAATTCAAGCAATTAAAAGGATTGAGAGATTCAAGAGATAAGCTACACGATACTTTAACTGAACTAAAAAGTGAATTCTCTACAAACCAGGAATTAACAATAAGTAGAAAACACGCTATGAATGACTTGAAAGTAGAAATTGCAACTCGAGAGCCTAAATTATTAGAAGCCAAAGATAGAATTCCTGAAGATACAAAAACACCGCAGACTGTACTAAGCAGAGAAAAATTAGAAACCAATAAAGAAAATCTAGAAAGAAAACGAAATCGCCTAGGAAGTGTTAATATGCTTTCTTTAGACCATTATAGACTAGAATCTGAGAGATTTGGTGAAATAAAGAAGCATCGAAAACAACTAAAAGAAGAAGTAAAGAGATTAGAATCTTTAGAAAATAAGATTTCAAACAAAAAAGAAAATAAATTTATGGGAGTCTACAACCATATTGGTGAAAGTTTCAAGACTTCTTTCAAGGAAATTACTGGTGGTGGTGAAGCTTGGTTAGTTCTTGAGAATAAGGATTCACCATTTGATGGTGGAGTTACCATCAAAGCACGTATGCCAAAGAAAAAATTATACCCTGTTGAAGCTCTATCTGGCGGTGAAAAATCATTGGTATCTATGGCCTTCATTTTTGCAATACAAGGTTATGATCCAAGTCCATTCTACTTACTAGATGAACCTGATCAAAATTTAGATGGAGTTAATACTGAACATATCGGTAGAGCAATCGCATTACAATCTAGTTTTGCTCAATTCTTAGTTGTCAGTTTACATCATGCTGCTCTTCGAGAGGCTGAAAATGTCATTGGTGTATTCATGGGAGACGATGGCGTGTCTAGGTTGCACCAAATTAGAGACGTTGATACTTTCATCTCTTCATTACCAACTGAAACGGAGGCAAAAGCATGAGTCAAGTTGTAAACCACTTGTTATTTCACAAAGCAATGGTTGGAATAGATGTTGATCGTGTCGACCAATACATTGAAATTGCAAATGGTGCTAGTACAGCTGCTGAGGTATCTACAATAGAAGATCCATTTACTAGAAGTGTAACCTTACTTTTCATGTTAGTTAAAGAGCATGGATTAGATCCATGGTCACTTGATATGAAACATTTGATAACCGAATATCAAAAATATGCTCTAAAAGATGATGATTTAGATTTGCCATTGGCTGGTTCCGTTCTTGGTTGGGCTTGGGATGTACTCAAAATGAGAGCAAATGGAGCTATTGATGCAACCGAACCAATACCTGAACCTCAACCAGACTGGATAGATTTTGATTTTGGATGGGAGCCTACTTATGCAGAACAATTAGAAGATAGTATTGAACCTCCTATTGAAGAAAGTGTACTATTTAGAGGTGAAAGGCGAGTTACTCTTATGGAATTGGTTGGAGCCTTAGAAGATGCTAGAAATGTTGAAAATGAAAGAAAAGCTCGTCTAAAAAGAAGAAAACAATTGAAAGAAGCTCGTGAATCTGTACTTTCTGAAGTTGCTGACCGATTGGGTGATAAATTGCATTTAGATGATCCTACTCAATACAAAGAAAGGGTATGGCAAAAGATTAATGAATTTAATGGAAAACCTATTCCTATTGGTGATTTACTTGATAGGCCCGAAAAAGCTAGCGTAGTTCGCACTTTTGTCGGCTCTTTATTCTTAGCTCGAGAAGGAAGAATAGATATAATTCAAAAGAATTTAGAAAGTCATAATATTTATGTCAAAAACTTGGAGAATGCTGGATGAAAGAATTAATTGCTGTTGAAGCTGCACTCTTTTCTGCCGGTAGGCCTTTAGATCCTACTGAAACAGCTGAAGCTACTGGTTTATCTAGAAATAAGGCTCTTGGCGCTTTGGATGCTTTAGTTGAACTCTACAAATCTAGAGAAGGGGCTTTAGAAATAATAAAATTAGGAACTAAATATGCACTTCAACTAAAATCTGAAGCTATTGAATATGGAAGAAGATTGGCTCCACAGGAAATACCCTCTTATCTGCTACGAACTTTAGCATTAATTGCCCACGAACAACCAATGATGCAAAAAGAATTAAAATATAAATTAGGAGATAAAGTCTATGAACATGTTAGTGAGTTACTCGAATTGGGGATGATTCAAAGAGAACGTAAAGGTCGATCCTTTGAACTAAGTGTAACGTCTGCATTCTTAGAATATTTTGGTATTGAAGCACAAAATCAATCTGAAATGAAAGCATACTTAGAAAAGGCTCTATCAAGCTCATGAATAGTCCTGGATTAATTGAATTATTTGTTATTATATTTCTTTTTTGGATTCTACTTGGACCAAAAAAAGTTATGGAAGGTGCGCGATTATTGGGGAAAGCCTATAGAGAATTTAGAGGATACGGTACTGGAATCATTTCTGAAAATACTGAAATTGATGAAAAAGAAAAGGTAAGAGCTTCTGCTGAAAGATTAGGTATTGATACGGCTGGAATGGACACTTCTGAGATTAAAACAGCTATGCTAGATCAATTGTCAAATGAATAAACTAGAATAAGATTAATAGTCAGTAAAAAGTTTGATATAGTTAGTTACAGAAATGAGAGTGTATGAAGTCAGTGAAAGTTTTAGCTTTGGCAATGCTTTTTTTGCTAACCAGTATGGTTCCTTTGGTAACTGTAGAAGCTGCAAATGAAGAACGTAGAGATACTGACAAAGGATATATTAGTGAAAAATGGAGAGCAGGACTGGGTACAGGTATTGGCGCTCTAAATTCAATCAAGAGTGCTGATATAGATAATGACGGAGAAGACGAATTAATTTTTGGGAATGCACAAGGATTTGTTCATATTTTAGATTGGGATGCTGAAAATGGAGGTTGGGCTGATCAATTCCATACCCTTGATATGGGTGGAGCTGTTAAAGGAATGGAAATAGCTCAAATTGATGATGATCCACAATTAGAAATTGCAATAGGATACAACTGGGTGTCTGACGTTGGTAAGGTAAAAATAATCGATGGTCAAACTTTGCTCGCTGAAACAAACTGGTCTTCTGGAGTTTCTTGGTCCCACGGTCAATGGACTGCTGGATGGCCATACGGACTTGCAATGGGAGATCTTGATGGTGATGATGAAGCTGAAATTGCAATGGGAGATGATAGAGGATTTTTGTGGGTCGTAGAGACTGATACTCCTGAAATATACGTTGGAAGAGATATTACGCCTGATGAAGCTGAATGGTATATGGATATCAGTGCTAAAGTTGAGAAAGGTGTTGCAGATGCTTGGGGAGTGACTTTTGGTCAATTTGACGAGGATGAAGCCATGGAAGTTGCTGTTGGAACCAAGGAAGGATGGGTTGCTATTTTTGATGGTGAAACTGAAGAAATGCAGTGGAAAAAAGACATGGACAACAATGACGGTACTGACAGCTTATGCTACAGCCTTATTGCTGCAGATTTAGATGGAGATGATATTGATGAACTTATTGTACCTCAACAAAATAAACTGACTGTTTTTATTGATGGTGAAAAAGATAATTATGTAGAAGCCAGTAGTATCAAAAGTGGATATGGACTTGCTAATAGTGACTTATTTGGAAACTCAAATGAAGAATTAATCGTCGCAGACGGTAATGGTAAAATTAAAATTATGGGATTAGTTGGAAATAATCTAAACACCTACCAAGAATGGAATACTGGATACCCTATGAACACTGGAGCTGGAATTACAGTTTCTACAAATGGTCACTCTGATCCTTGGGTAATTCACGGTAGTGACTCTGGAATGGTTGTAGCTTGGGAAATTACTTCGCAAACTGCACATGAGGAAGTTTGGTCAACCAATTCTGAATCTAATGAAAATTTACTTTATTCTATTGAAGGCGGTGGTGCATATGGTGTGGCAATTGGAAATATTGATAACGATGATGCCCTCGAGATGCTTGTAGGTAGTTCCTCTGGAAGAGTATACGCATATGATGGAATAACTTACGAAACTGATTGGGTTAGTCCAGTTCTAGAGAAAAATGCAATAGGAATTGCAATTGGAGATTTGAATAATGATGGTGATAATGATATCGCCATATGTACTGGAAATCCAGGAGAACCTCAAGTTGAAGGTGAAGGAGGAGAAGGGTACCTTTACATCTTTGAAGGGACTGGCACCTCATTTTCTGAAGTTTACCAAAGTTCTAACATTGATGCTGCTTTGGGGATTACTATTGCTGAATTAGATGGTAGCACTTATCCTGAAATTGGGCTTGCTACAGGTTACTTGGAAGTAATTGATCCTACGGCAGGAACTTCTGAATTACACGGAAATGTCAGAGTATATGGATACAGTGGTTCTGTTTATAGATCGGAATGGGACTCAGATGATTTAGATCAGATTGCTGGAGGAATAGCTAGTGGAGATTTAGGAGGAAGTAACGATTACTTAGTTGTTGGTACTGGAGGAGATAGTAGAGATCCTGATAACGGTGAACCTGGAGAGGTTATTGTCTACAAAAGCGGTGGTGGAACCTCCTATACCACAGACGGGTCTACAATTGATTCTGAAAGATATGATGCTTATGGAATTGCTGTTGGAGATGTTGATAATGATGGAGAAACTGAAATTGCAGTAGGCACTGGAGGCTTTGGAGATTCAAAGCCTACAATTACTGTATACGAAGGATCTTCACACACTGTGGAATATTCAAAGACTGTAGACACTAGTTCAATATGGGGTGTAGCCATTAATGATTTTGATAGTGACGGTTTTGTTGAGTTAATCTATGGTACTTCTGGAGGTGAAATATTCCTTTATGATGGAGAAACGGAAGATTTTGAATCTAAAACAAGTGCATTATCGGGAAAAGCTGGACACTATTGTGGAATTGCAATCGCAAATATTGATGATGAAGGTCCAAAAGAAATGCTAATTGGTAGTCAAATTTACATGTGGGTGTTTACTACGGAAGGTCAAACCGATAAACCCGATTTAGCAATTGAAGGAATTGACATTACTTATTCTCCTGAAAATCCAGATGAAGATGAAGATATCATAATTAATGTGATTGTGCATAATTATGGTGGTGTAAATGCTGTAGACTGGAGAGTAAAAATATACGATGGTGATCCTGATGCTGGCGGTAAAAAAATAACTGAATACAGCGCAGACGATGATGACATTATTGCATCTGATGGAGGAAATAGGACTATCCAAAGAACTTGGTACGGGCAGTCAACTACTCCTGGATATCACGAAATTTATGCTGTTGCTGAAGACACCTCACAGCCAAGACAAGAAACTCGATTTAGTAACAACAAAGATTTTACAACTATTGAAATAGAAGAAATTCCTAATGATAAACCTGTTATTGTTGGTTCTGTAGACACAACCATTCTATGGATTGATGAACCTGTAAGAGTAGATGTAGGAGAATCTTATGATACGGAAACTACAGATGGTGAACCTGACAATGATGATGGTGAGGCTGATTTAACTTACAGATATTATGATGAAGATGGCTGGACGTCGTGGATTCCATATTATACGCGGGATATTAGTTTTTCTAGCCCTGGAAACAAAGAAATTTTAGTTATTGCTAAGGATGAACGAGGTAAGGAATCTGATGAATACAGTATAATGATTGAAGTAAAAGCAAATACACCGCCTACTTCAATTTTATTAGCAAATATCTCCTCACCTATAGAAATTGTAGAAGGTTCATTTGTAACCTTTAATGTTTCTCAATCATTTGATCCTGATGAAAAAGCTGAATTGGAATATCGATTTAGCTTCGGTGACAATGTATATTCTGATTGGGTAAAAGAAGGGCAGACTGTTCGTCTATACCGTAACGCATTCTTTACTGGAGCTAATGGCGGAACATTACAACTTGATAGTGGTGAAGAAGTAATAACTAATGAATTTGGAATAAACAGAGTATTTAGGCTACTTAATTCTGAATTATATGAACTTGTAGATGGTCAAAGTACTGGAAAAGGATACAATTACACATTACCTGAAAATACTGAAGAAAAAGTATACTATGCACAATTGATGGCGCGTGAACTTTCAGATGTTGGTGACGATGATATTTTGGCTAGTACTTGGTCTGATCCTGTACAAGTAAAAGTTTACAGACCTGAAAATATTTTACCTATTGCGAAGGCTGAAGCTGGAATTGTCATAGAAGGGCAGGGAATTTTTAGCGATCGTGTAGATTATGCCAAAACTGGTGACGAAATTACATACTCTGCAGATAAATCTTTTGATCCTGATGGAGAAATAGTTTCATATTCTTGGAGAATATTAGATTCAAGAGGAAATGAAGTTAATCTCTTAGGAGATAAAACTATGAAATCCTTTAAGCGAACTTACAATGAACCTGGTACTTACACAGGTATATTGACTGTAACTGATGACCGTAACGGACAAAGTACTTGGCAAGCGGTAGTGATTGTAACCACAGGAGAGGGTTATGGAGATAAAGTCGAAGAAAGCTCTATTGGTGGGATTCCAACAAATGCTTTGATTGGTGGTGCAGCTCTTGGTGTACTAGCATTATTCGGTGGAGCAAGAGCTTTTAGTTCAATGAGAGGGGGCGGTGACGAATTTGAAGATATGTTTGAAGAAGAAACTGTTGTTCCAGGTCCTTTGGAATTGGAATGTCCATCTTGTGGAGGATTAATTTCTATCACAACCACACAAAGGCCAATACAAGTTGGATGTCCTATGTGTCAATCTCAATTTGTCATCCGTGAATGAGTTTAACTTTAGGTAACTTAGTACTAGATGGCAAATGCCATGTAATGGGAATTCTAAATGTAACGCCTGATAGTTTCTATGATGGTGGAAAACACTTTGATTTAGTCGATACTAAGAAAAGAATTGATGCAATGATAGAAGAAGGTGCTGAAATTATAGATATTGGAGGTGAATCTACTAGACCTGGATCCAAACCTGTAACGGCAGAAGAGGAATTAGAAAGAGTAATGCCTTCTATTCAATATATTTCAGAAAATTATGATGTTCCTATTTCAATTGATACACAAAAAGCTGAAGTTGCAAGAAAAGCAGTTGAAGCTGGAGCTTGTATTGTAAATGATGTTGGCGGTTTACGAAATGAAGATATGATTTCGGCAGTTGCTGAGATGAAAGTGCCTGTGATCATAATGCATATGCAAGGTACGCCTGAAAACATGCAAAAGAATCCTCAATATGGTGATGTGGTAGAAGATATCAAAGAATGGCTGGAAGAACGAATAAATGCTGCTGAAAAGGCAGGAATTAAGCGTTCTGACATTATTGTTGATCCAGGGATTGGATTTGGTAAAAATTTAAGACATAATTTAGAGATTTTAGGTAGGTTAAATGAATTCAAAGGGATGGCTGGCGGTGTATTGTTAGGGGCCAGTAGAAAATCATTCATTGGAATGATGACCGGAAATGAAGATGGCGATAGATTAACGGGCAGTTTATCTGCTGCAATAATGGGCGTTACTGGTGATGTTGATATAGCAAGAGTTCACGATGTTAAAGAAACATTAAAGTCTATTAAAACAATTGAAAAGTTAACATAAAGATTTAACTTATTGTGAAAAACGCTTATTTTATATGTTAGGGGAATTTAGGTAAACATGAACAAAGCCTATATTCTCGCGATATGTATGCTTGGTGCATCCTTTACTGGATGTATTGAAGATGATGATGATTCGTTAACACTTCGTCAATCTGTAGAGGATTATTTACAAGCCTCAGAAGATCGAAATGGGAAAAAGTTTTGCGGATATCTCTTAAATTATGATGGTACTTTTATCAGTGGAGAAGATAAACAGGAATGTATCGCATTGATTAATGAGGATTTAGGGTTTGAATATACTATAGCAATGACGAACTTTGATTCGGAAAAGCAAGACTATAAAGTAAATAAAAATTCTGGATATGTTTACTCCGTTTCTATTATTGTTGAAACTTGTTATAGAGAACAAAGCGATACACAAAATGGCACTAATGAATGGATTTGTGAAACTTTCTCAGAAGGCGATGTATTATGGGTTGAAGTTGGTGGAAAATGGGGATATGGTCCAGATGGACTAGATAAATATTATAGTCTAGAACAAGGAGAATCAGCCCCTATAACTACATTCTTTGTAGAAGAATCAAGTGGCGGATACTACTACGCTGAAGTGATTAAAGTTAGCAAGCAATACGATTTAACTG
>CAZVIT010000036.1:0-9768 GCA_964626865.1 uncultured archaeon
GATCCTATGTTTGCAATAGAATTAGAATTGCCGGAAGATTATTTTTATTTTATTCAGGATTAAATAAACTTTTAATTTCTTTTGCTCGGTTTCTAAGTGTTACTTCTGATGTGCCTAAAGTTTTAGCTATTTCTAGCTGACTTCTTCTAACCTTTGTTTTCTTACAGGCTAAATATATTGAAGCTCCAAGTAAGGCAATAGGAGAAATTCCTTGACGATATTCACTTTCCTCTACAAATCTTATTATTTCTTTTGCTTCAGTTTCCACATTTTTTGGCAGAGCTAATTTTTTAGTAAATTTCGGTAAAAAGTTGATACTACTTGAAATATTTATTTTTAATTTTAATTTTCTCTTTATTAGGCGGTGTAGTTTGCTTAATTCATTTCTATTAAGACTGCAAATATTAGCAATTTCATCTAAGGTTATTGGTAGATTATTCATTCTACATGCAGTAAACACAGAGGCAGCAGCGACTTTCAGGGTACTTCTTCCTCTAACAATACCTTTTTTTGATGAACTAGAAAAGATTTCTAATCCAGATTCAATAATTTTATTGTCAAACTTTAGTAATTCAGATATTCGATTAATCTCTTCAGAAGCTAATAAAATATTTTTACCTAAAGAAACATTTGATCTTACTTCAGTTCGCCATCTCAAAACAGTTCCTGCATTAGTAGAAGCATTAACAGTTTGCTCCTGTTTTTTTGTTCTATTCGAAGGTTTATATTTCATCCACTGTGGTCCAGAATCAAACACTAAACTGCAAGCTCCACATGACATAATTCCGTCTCCTTCGGAAATAATTTGTTCATTATCACATTCAGGACATTTCATTTTTGGTATACCTCTCTGCCAATAATTTTAGTTATACGCATCCCTTTGTTTGGAGCAATTGCCAAGTATGGATCACTAACAGGTCCAAAAATATTAACAACTCTTCCAACTATTCTCTTCTCAGAATCATAGATTTTTGTGTTCTTTGGCACTTTATTGTCTGTATTAACAATAGCTAGATTGCGTGAGTTCAAATGTGACACTCTACCAATACACTTCATTATTTTGCTTTTTTAAACTAGTATTTAAAGTTTATGTTTTTGACCTAGAACAATTCTTTCGTTTCTAACATTAACTAAATGATTTCTTCTAAAGTATCTCCAAGTTTAGCTGGATTATCAGTAACATGTATGCCAGCCCTTTCCATCGCTCGCATTTTCTCTCTTGCAGTTCCTTTTCCACCAGAAATTATAGCTCCTGCATGTCCCATTCTTTTTCCAGGTGGGGCAGTTCTTCCTGCAATGAACCCTACTATTGGTTTTGTTACATATTCTTTCACATACTCTGATGCCAATTCCTCGGCAGTACCGCCTATTTCTCCAATCATTATCATTGACTTTGTTTGATCATCATTCTCAAATGCTTCTAAACAGTCAATGAAATTTGTCCCATTTACTGGATCACCTCCAATGCCAACACAAGTTGATTGCCCTAATCCTTTTTCAGTTACTTGGTTAACAGCTTCATAAGTAAGTGTCCCTGATCTTGAGATAATTCCGACGTCTCCTTTTCTATGAATATGTCCTGGCATAATTCCAACTTTGCTAACACCAGGAGTTATTATTCCAGGACAGTTTGGACCAATTAATCTAGTTTCAATAGTCTCCAAATATTTTTTAACTTTTACCATATCCAATGCAGGTATTCCTTCTGTAATAGCTACAATTAATTCAATTCCAGCATCTGCAGATTCCATTATTGCATCTGCAGCAAAGGGCGGTGGAACAAAAATACACGAAACATTCGCTCCATTATCTACAGCTTCATTTACCGTATTCCAAATAGGTACACTAAGTGTCTCCTGACCCCCTTTTCCAGGAGTAACACCTCCTATGACTTTAGTTCCATAATCTAGCATTTGTTCTGTGTGGAATTGGCCGTTTTTCCCAGTAATTCCTTGGACTATAACTTTGCTTTTAGAATTTAACCAAATGCTCATTGTTTACCTCCAACTGCATTTACAGATTTTTTTGCTCCACTATCCATATCATTCGCAGTTATTAGGTCTAATCCAGATTCAGAAAGCATTTTCTTTCCTAAATTAACATTAGTTCCAGCTAATCTAACAATCAAAGGTATATCTATTTCAATTTCTTTTGCTGCAGTTATTATACCTTCAGCAATAAAATCACACCTCATTATACCGCCAAAGATATTCACAAAAATAGCTTTTACTTCAGGATCTGATAATATAATTCGGAATCCTTCAGCAACTTGTTCAGCAGTAGCACCTCCACCCACATCTAGAAAATTAGCAGGTTCTCCACCATGCAGTTTAATGATGTCCATGGTTGCCATAGCTAATCCAGCTCCATTTACCATACAGCCGATTTCTCCATCTAATTTTATGTAATTTAAGTCAGCCTTTGTAGCTTGAGATTCAAGAGGTTCCTCTTCATCTAAGTCTCTTAGTTTTTCAATATCAGCATGTCTGAAAAGCGCGGAACTATCAAAATTTATTTTAGCATCAAGTGCAATTATATCATCGTTAGATGTTACTACAAGAGGATTGATTTCAACAATGGAACAATCTAATTTTAAAAATAGTTCGTATAGACTAATTATAAATTTGCAACAGGAATTAACTTGTTTTCCTTTAAGGCCTAAACCAAAGGCAATTTTTCTTGCTTGCCAGCTTCCAATACCAGTTACAGGATCTGCATAAACTTTTAAGATTTTTTCAGGTTCCTTAATTGCGACTTCTTCAATTTCAACACCACCTTCTACAGAAGCCATTACAACAGGTAAATCACGTTCTCTATCAAGTACAATTCCAAGATAAAGTTCTTTAGAGATATCACATCCTTCTTCAACATAAACTCTCCTTACCATTACTCCATCAGAGGTAGTCTGTGGAGTTACTAAGCTAGAACCAATTAGTTTGTCTGCAGCTTCATAAACTTCATCAGTGGTTTTACAAAGGATTATTCCTCCACCTTTACCTCTGCCTCCAGCATGTACTTGGGCTTTTACAACCCAGATATTACCTCCCAAGGTTTTGCATGCTTTTGCAGCTTCACCAGCATTTGTTGCAACAACACCTTTCAAAGTTTTTACATTATAATCTTTAAAAAGCTTTTTTGCTTGATACTCATGAATGTTCATATTATGTTCCACACAGATTGGGGTTTAATACTGTAAGCCACAATATTTTTTATGTAAAGATTTAAATAGAACTCAATCTGGCGCCAATAGTAGGTTAATTATGGCAAAGAAAAATCCAGCACATATGTTCAGGGGAAAGAAGAAGGCTTACACACGTAAGGAATATATTGGTGGAGTTCCAGCCAGCCGTATAACTCAGTTTGATATTGGAGATGCAATTGCTGACTTTTCAGTAGAGGTTACACTTTCCGCTAAGGAAGAATGTCTTGTCAGACATAATGCATTAGAGTCTGCAAGAGTTACAGCTAACCGTTACATACAAACTCATGCAGGTAGAGAAGGCTACCATCTTAAGGTAAGAACTTATCCTCATCATGTTTTAAGACATAATAAAATCGCTCAAGGTGCAGGTGCAGATCGTGTTTCAATGGGTATGAGAAAATCCTTTGGTAGAACAGTTGGCACAGCTGCTAGGGTTAAATCAGGACAGAAATTAATCACACTAAGAACATCTGATGAGTTCGTATCAGAAGCTAAAGAGGCACTTCGTAAATCTTCTCATAAGCTTCCAACGCCATGCAATATAGTGGTAAATCAAGAATAATGGCTGAATTAGTTAAAAAATTAAAATTACCTAAACCAGATGGTTTTCTTTATTTTGTTGAGGATGATTGCTCCGTTTGGAAGCATAAGGGTGGTCACAAAGAACTAATTTCCGAGGGTACAGATAAAAGAGAGGAAGGTTATCTTTATTTTATAGATGTCAACGGGGACTTAGCTAGGAAGATAAATTCACAACAACGGGATGTTGAAAGTAAAAAATTATTCAAACCTGGTACTCAAACAGTAAAGTAGTATTTTTACCAGAATTTCCACCATGGTTTATTCTGATTCACAGTACTTTTTTTCATTTGTTTGGCAATATCTGAGTTTCCATCAGACAGTCCCTTCATTATTGCCATGTCCAAACTTCGATATGCTATTTTACCAGCAGGATTAATATTCATTATCTTTTGAACTATTTGTGTAGGGATTGAACTAAATAATTGAAGTCTATCTTGGTCAAATTCTATTTCTGCTGAAGCTTGTACGTTCTCACCAGTTGCCATTGTTAAGAGATCTGACAAATCAGTTTCATTATTATTTTCTTTTTCTCTAAACCACATTGTAAAACCAGATAAAAAAACAAATTCGCTAATTATCCATTCAGGTAAGGTACGAATTTCAAAATCTCTTTCCACTTTACCATTTTCTTTCCAGTACTTACTTATATGTTCAATTAATTTTTCCTTTATAGTCTTTTGTAGTATTTCATGTTCAGATTTACTAATATTGATATGTTCAGCTATATTATCGCTTATCCAATCAGTTTCACAACTAAGAAGAAGTTCATTTTTGGTTTCCTTTTTAAAATATTTTTGAAATTTAGGAATGGAAATAATATTTGATATTTCATCGGCAGTTAGTTGACTTCTTTCAATGCATTCTTCAATATTAATTTTTGAATTTAATATTGATAAAAAAAGCATTCCAGCATTCTTTTCGTCTTCATTATTCAAATAATCACTTTTGTTCCCTTTGGCACACCCATTATGCAATCTTCTAGACTATCTAAACCGCTAATCCAACATTCTGAGGTTTTTGAGATTTCTAGAGCACATTTGATTTTGTTAAGTAAGCCTCCAGTTACATCTGGTCTATTTCGTTCTTTAAGTATTGAAATGTTAGTTACAAATTTTGAATCAAGTTTTTTATATATTTCTATTTCATCAGATTCCAGGCTTCCTTTAACCACTCCGGGATAATCCATGATAAAGAATGTTCTTTTTGGTTTGTATAATTGAGCCAATTTTAATAACAAAGTATCACCGCTAAGAACTCTCACATTTTTGTCTTCAGTATCAATAATATCTCCAAAGGTTATAGCTATTTTTCCCTCTGAAATAATTTCATCAAATTTTTGTTTTGGAAAAGCTTGTAATTCGTTATTATTATCTATTTTCATAGTTTGCGAGGGAATCACACTTTCACAATTAGTGCCAGTTTTTTTAATTTCTTTGCATAATATTTCATTTAATTGTATTAGTTGTTTTCTAGCCTTAGTTATAGCTTCTCTTTGTTTCTTAGTTCCATCAATCCCAGTGTTAATTTTATATTTCTTGACAATGGGGTGTCCATATGAACCAGCACCGTGGACAATAATAATTTTTTTATCAGATTTTGAAATAGTGTTAGCTATTTTTCTCATAATATTTTCATGACATTTAGGTACATCACTTCTTTTTTTTGTAATAAGCGATCCTCCTAATTTCATAAGTATGAGTTCATCTGTCATGACATTCTATAGATTGGCACACAAAAAGGTACAGTGTGTAATTATATAGGGAATTTTGTGACAGTTGTGGATAACAAAATCAAGCTTGCACTTTTAGGAGCCTTTTGTTATAATTTAACACAAGGTCTTTCATTTACATTAATTAGGCTTCAAGCAAATTTTTTAGGAGATTTCCGTACTTTGGGTTTAGTAGTAGGTTTGCCTAATTTTGCGCTTGTAGGTGGTTCAACATTTTGGGGTTATGTTGCAGATAAATGGAGAAGTCGAAAAAGTGTAGTAGTACTCTGTTCTATAGTTACTGCCTTACTATACCTTCCATTACCTTGGTTGGGGCCATTAGAGTTGGTGGTAGCACGTACAATCCAGTCATTTTTTCTTGGTGGAATGGTTCAGATAGCTACAATGTTTTCTGAGTTAGATTCATCAGCAAGGGGTTCATTTATGGGTAGATTAGAAGCTGTATTAGGTTTAGGATGGGGTGTAGGAGCCTTTGCCGGTGGGTATCTTGTCAATGAAGATGCTTATGGTTTAGGCAGCGGCCCCGTAGTATTCTCATTCTTTTTCACGGCTTTCTTAGGGTTTATTTCGGTAATTGGCTACATGTCCTCTACAGAAAGGAAAAGAGAAATAATTAAATTTGAAGAGGATTTCTTTGTTTATTTTAAGAAATTATCACGACTATTTTTAATTACATTTATTTTATTTATGGGTTATATATTCTTTTTGACAATCTCTCCAGTTTATTTAACGAATATTGCAGGATCAAGTAATAGAATGGGTTTAATTGTTCTATGTAGTGGCCTTATACATGCTTTAAGTGCACCATATGCGGGGAATTTAATAGATAAATATCCAAGAGAAACAGCTATACGTATAGCAGCTGCCTTTGTAATATTTTCAATGTTGACCTATTCATTTACCGAGAATCTTTATGTCATAACTTTAGTTTTTACAATTCCAATTTACATGACTTTCTTTTTAGGTGCTAGAACTATAGTTGCAGACACAGTACCCTACGATTTAAGGGCAAGAATGATGGGTTTACTTAGTTCTTTTAGTTTGCTTGGTAGTGGTTTTGGAAGCCTAATTGTGGGTGAGTTATTACTTTATTATGAAGAGAAGGAAGTATTCTTGTTTGGTGCTTTTCTAGCTTCAATTGCGTTTATTCTTTCTTTAAAGAATTTTTCTCATTTGCGAAATTAATGCTTATTTCCTTTTCTTCTAAATAATTAATAATGTAATCAAAGTATTCCTGATTCGTCCCTAATTCTTCGGGAGTAATTATTCCTGTTTTTGTCAGTTTTTTATCAATAATGAGATTGGTAATTGCACAGGCAGTTAATCCAGTAGTTCTGGACATGCTGCTCCATCCATTTCTCCATTCATCATAAACAATGCAAGAAATCTCGTTTTCTTCAGCAGTATTTGCAGTGATAATTAGAAGGGTAAATTCTTTGTCATTCTCAGTTAATTTCCATTCCTTGAATAATTCTTTGGTTGTTATTTCTCTTTGACTTATAATTTCTCCATTATGGGATTTTAAAGTATCGTCTAGTTTGCCTTTTTCTATTAATTCAGAAATCATTTCTGAATGGCCGGGATATCTTATTGTATATTCTAATAAAGTAGGAATATTTTTAGTCATATCTGTAGTTAGTAGCGTTCTTAGCCCATCAGTTAAGAAGGCTTCTAATTTCCCAACATCTTCAAATTCAAACTCAATTAGTCCAGTTAATGCTTCTACAGTTTCTTTATTTCCATTTTTTTTAATTCTTGCTGGCCTTATATATTCTTCAATTACATCGTTTGGCGAAAAAGGAGCTTTGTAATTCCAAGGGGGATTCTTTTCAATAGGTAATCCTCCAACCATTATCCTGATTTCCTTAAGTTTATTTTTACTTATAAGATTTCCAACAATCATATTGCTTAGTCCAGGAGCTACACCTGCGTCCGGATACAAGGCAGTCTTAGCTTTTTCAGCAACGGTCTTTAGATCATTGCAATCTTCAGGCATGAATGAGATATCAACACATGTTTTTTTTTCGAGAATCTTTTTAGATGTTTCAAAACCCATGAATCCTGGAACGCAATTGACAATTAGCTCCGTATCTTCTAAGGGCTCCAAGAAATCTTCATTTTTCACGTCTATTTTCTTAATAGTTATTTTACTATTCAGTTTCTTCAATATATTCAAATTAGTGGTGTTATTGTCAATTGCATAAATTTGATACTTTTTAGATAATTCTACAGCAATTAATCTTCCCACCATTCCAGTACCTATGACTGCAATGTTCATTCTAATCTTTTAATTTTTCTCTAGACACTCTCACACCATTTGGTGTTGCTAATATCCATTTCTGACTAACTCCAACAAGATCTCCATCAATATCTGCAATTGCTCGTTCCAACTCAGCTAAAATTTTATGCAAAGTTTCTTGATCTGAAGTTAATGGTGTAAAGTCAATAAACACTATGTTACCATCATGCAATTCCGAAGTTATTCTGTTTACTTGATCACTCTTACTTAGTAAAATGGTGTGAACCAACATTGATGCTTTTTCCCCATAGTCTTCAGCTTTATCGGCGCTCCAACTTCTTAAGTCAAAAAATTGTTCATCAGGAATACGTCTCATTTGTGGAGGTGCAGCACTCATATTTTACCAATCTAATGTATCTTAATTAGGTTTACGACGGTTAAGCAAGGCCACAGTACCTATAGTTGAAAAACTGAATATTATAGAAAGGCTAGGTAAGAATCCACTTTTTCTTTCAGATTTGAAAGTTTCATCTTTAGCATAATTATTATTATTTTTATTAATTTCACCTTCATTTACATAAGTCTTAACTTCAAATTCATGGTAGTTACCTGTTGCTACCCATTCAAATGTGAAACTTTCACTTTGTTCAGGTTCTATATTGAAGTTGGAAGTATGTACTAGTTCAGAATCAATGAAAAGTTCATAATATCCTGCAGCAGTATATCCATTGTAATTTGTATTATTGTATGTTTCATTATAATTAGTTAAAATAGTTTCAATTTTGTGTTTTGCACCCTTTTCTTTTGAACCAGTTATTTTAATGTCGCTAACAAAAATATCAGCCCAACCAATTACATTAACACTGCTTGTACTCTCATTACGATTACCACTTTGGTCAATTAAGGAATAATCTAGTACAATTTCTCCAGCATATTCAACCTCAAATATTAAATTGAAATTTGCACCTTCATTAGTGTATTCAAAATCGGCTCTTTGGTTTCCTTCATTATCTATTATTCTTATCTTAAGATACTCAATATTTGCATCAGTTTCAATATCAAATGCATTTAAATACAATTCAAAATCTTCACCAACTCTAGGTAGTGAGGGACTTGTTTTCAAAACACCTGTTGGTTTGGAATTTAGATAAATTTCAAATTCGTAGTATGCTACCCCAACAGGCGTTTGTTGAACAGTTAAATTCATAATATGATAACCACCAGAATCAATATATGTTGAAATTATAGCGCTATTGCTATCTAGGATACTTTCGTCTAAAGTCCATATGTAGTTTAGGCTTAATCCAGTAGATTTGCTTCCATTAAAGTCAACCCATGTTCCTTCGTTTATTTCATTATCAAATTCAAAATAAGCAGTGGGCTTATCATATACAGTGATATTAATTTCGACTGGTTTTATCCACAAATTACTTTCAGAATCTCTTCCACTAGCAATTAATTTGTAATCACCTTTTTCACTAAATGAAATAATTTTAGATAAATTAGTATTAAACTCATTAGAGAGTACGCTTAAATTAGATTGATATATTCTCCAATTATATAGGTTAATTTCTCCAAGAGTATAAGTAATTATTTCAGCGTTTTGATTAACTACAAGATTGATTTCTTCATAGTTTAAAGAGAGTATAGGCACATTTGTTCCAACTAAAATAAATATTTCGGTTGTATTTGCTCCTTTCGGATCGGTTACAGTTAATTCAAGGCTATGACTGCCTTCCGTAAATAACAAGTCTAAATATTGTCCATAAAAGATAGTTGAGTCATATTTCCACTGATACGTAAGTATACTGTTGTCATTATCTATTGA
Organism: uncultured archaeon; assembly: GCA_964626865.1. Classification (GTDB taxonomy): domain Archaea; phylum Thermoplasmatota; class Poseidoniia; order MGIII; family CG-Epi1; genus CG-Epi1. The sequence continues at coordinate 9,581 of CAZVIT010000036.1, forward strand.
TGCGCCTGCATCAATGCGTATGTCTCTGTTTGTAGGTATTTTCCATTGATTATCTTCAGTCAAGAGTCCTTCTTCTATATTGATATCTGGATTTGGAGGGGAATTTTCAACATATATCCTTATAGTTGATTGGTTCACTCCATTTTGGTCATCAGTCAGTACTAAAGTTATGTTATAGTAACCAGGGA
>CAZVIT010000037.1:0-7535 GCA_964626865.1 uncultured archaeon
AATAATAATTGTATTTGTCGCTCTCGTCAGGTTCAGATGGACTTCCATCATGTTCTCCATCCCATGCTTCTGAGAAATCTTGAAGTCTGTCTCTTACTCCATTTGTAGTTGAAGTAGGTTTAAGCGAGCTATCAGCTTCTAGCAATAATGCAGCTAATCCCGCGACAATAGGTGTAGCCATGCTTGTTCCACTCATGGTTGTCCATCCCTGAGCATTACTATCTCCAAAGAAATTAGCGTGTCCTGCAGCAGCTCTTATATCGCTTCCTGGCGCGACAATTGATGGCTTTAATTCATCCCATCTATCATTATCGCCATCATCTTCCCTAGGGCCATAGTTGCTGTAACTAGCTAAGTCATCATCGTTTCTATTAACATTATTCATATTGTCCATAGCTCCAACAGCAATACTCCAATCAGCAGCTGCGGGAGAAGGCACTTCTTCATCTCCATCATTTCCCATGGCAATTATTACTGCAATACCAGCAGCATTAGCCTGATTAACTAATTGTGATTGTGAGTCGCTACCATCGCTATCGCTAGTTGTTCCCAAGGACATAGACATGATGTGGACTCCATTATTTTTTTCACCATCGTTTTCCCAATCAGTATCTACATTCTCAATACATGCTTCAATAGCTTCATTAATATCTGCAGCTGAACCAGAACCCCAGTCAGCCATTACTTTCATATCAATTAATCTTGCACCAGGAGCTACACCTATACATTCCTCATCAGTTTCACAAGAATTACCATCTCCTTCATCACCTCCAGTGCCCAGAACTGTAGAAGCAACATGGGTCCCATGTCCATCAAAATCATCAGGATCTTCATTACTATCTTCATCCGTGGTAAATTGGTAATTTCCATCTCCATCAGTTGGGCATCCTCCATCACAGTTCATCCCCGCAATAAATCTTCTAACACCTTGATCCTCGAAAACACCAAATGTTTCATGTTCATTATCAACTCCAGTATCTAAAACTGCAACATTGATACCTTCTCCATAAAATCCTTTATCCCAAACAACAGGATTATATTCAGAAGATTCTCTTACTTTAATTGCTTTGACAGCAGTATCTAACATAGGATAAACAGGAGCTTGCCACTCTACCAATTTCAAGTCAGAAATTAATGTCATTTCACTTACTTTATTTGCAGGAACAGAGTCAATTCTAATCGCATCAATATATTTGTAAATGTGTGTTACTTCTAAGCCTAGATTGTCTATTTCATTAACGTGTTTATCACTAGGTTTAGTGTTAAGCATCAGAATGACTGCTACATCTTTACCATCTAGTATTAAATGATCCATCCGATCATCTATTCCATCGGCATTTCTATCAAAGAAAGTAACCTCAAAATTAGGTTTTTCTTCAGCTATAGAGCTCATTGGCAAGACAAGATTTAAAATCAATAATAGAACAATGCCTTTGGCTCTCATATTGGACTATCCGAGTCTAGGTCTAAAAAATGTTGCATTGTCTATATCCTTTTTTTATAAATAAAGAAAAGAATGAATATTCCAGCTATAATTGTTATAACCGTTGAAATTGTACCCAAATCAAAACGGCCATCTATGTTTGAATCAGAGGCATATTCTATTTCTAAAACAATTTCAGCAGAAATGTTCTCATTACCGACGCTTTGCACTTCAAAATAAGCCTCATACTTTGAATTAGATTTAGTTTCAAGACCCTGTGTGTTTATTTCTTTTGTTTCGTATGCATCCAGTTCAAAATAGGTCTCTGTCAAATACAAGGTTAAGCCTTCCTCAAGGTTCTTTGTTAGTCTGAAAGTGTCTTTACCGTTTCCAGTATTTGTAACGAGAATCTTAACATTAGAATCAATTTGTTGAGCAGCTATACTAACTCCATAATATTGTGGAATATTAACACTTATATTTCCGTGGCCTGAAATTAATCCATTTTCATCTAATATCTCAAATGGTATTTTGGTTTCACCTTCATTTGCGTCAACAGGAGGTTTGATTTTCATTATAACTTTACTTTCTTGTTTTGTGTGCAGAATATTTGTATTGTTAATTTCCCATAATGAGGGTAAATTAAAATTAAAATTAACTAAATCCCAAGCTTGATCAACTGAATCAGTAATAGTTATTTCAGTTTCCAGCCATGGGAAATAGTATCCATTTTCATTGGTTTTCAATTCAATAGTATTTAGATTCTTTACAACAGAATCATAATTATGTGGACCTTTGCCGTAAACATGGAAAGAAAAAGAGGTTACATTATTCTCAGAATCTATTTCATAGTAGTCTGAAGAGGATACACTTACATTAATTATTATGTCTCTAGAGAATTTATTACCAGAGAAAATTTCATTATCGGTTAAGGTCCAATTAATAATATTATTTGGTTTTAATTCAGTATAATTTATGATTTTCTTTATATTATTGTATTCAATTATAAGTGATAAATTATTAGCATCTACTGTGCCTAAATTACTTATCTGACCTTTAACAAAGAAGCTATCATCAATATCAACGCCTTTTACATGTGAAAAAATCCCTTCTGTTATTTCACTAAATAGCATTGGCGTATCTAGATTTAGATCAGGCAAGTTCAAATCTACAAACAAGTTATCTCTGTAATAATAATCTTGTAAATACCCATCATATCCATATAGAGTTAATTCTATTGAATAATTTCCAGACTTCTTTGGTTGAATTAGTAAATTATCAAAGCTATTATTTCCAAGACTTTCTACAATTGTTTCAATAATCTCTCCTTGCGAATTAATCATTTTTAATCTTAATATTGATGCATTTCCTGTAAAAGTTCCATTGACAAGTACACTATCATTATGTCCAGTTCCAGTATCTACGCTAACTGAATTAACAATTTCAAAATTTGAATTAGACTGGATCGGAGTTTCATAATTTGTTATAAAATCAAACCATTTATTATTAATAATTTCAAGTTCATTATATCCAGATTTTACACCTTCCGTTGGAAAATAGATAGTCATTCCATTCGCTCTTTCCACATTTAATTTTTCAGGCTTTATCCAATGATCCTCAAACATTATGGATTCATTTATGGCCTTTCTTAATTTTTGTGCAGATTCTTTTACAGATATGACTGGTATTTCTTCTTCTATTCTTACTGATAAATCATACAAATCTCTATAATTAGGATTTTGATCAAATCTTTGTGTATTGTCTCTTGCAATCCCTATTTCATTTCTAAATAAAGGAAGCAAGCTATTGATTTCAGTACTAAAATTATCTAATTCATTCCATAAATTATCCAATTTGTCGGTAGATGCTACTGAAGAAGTAACAGAATAGCTTGTGTAAACAGACCCATTTCGATAAGATTCAGTGTAATCATTTACTACATGATATGCTAAATCTTCATTATTTAGATTCTTGTTTAATTTGTAAAGTAAATTGTTGTATGTCCAACCTTCTAAAGGCTCATAGGCTTCAGAACCATGAACCATTTCTGCGTGATTTTTTAATTCATACATTATTTCAAACATCCCCATTAAACATGCATCAAATCCTATTAGCGTAAATGGCGATTCATTAGTAATCTCACGATATTCTTTTATTGAATTATTTATTTCAGGAACTGTTAGAAAGCTACTCCCATCTTCAGCTACTTTTTCCCATCCACTTCCATGATTCCAGATTATCAAAATTTTTCTTTTAGCAGGAAATTCATCAGCAGCCCAAACTAAGAAATCTCTCAATGTATCTCCATTACCCATATCTAATTCATTTTCCCAAGTATTATTTACTTCAGTTAGGTTTTTTTCTACTAAATTATGTTTTAGTACATGATACAATTTAGAATCATCATCAAAATTTCTATCAGTTAAAGCTACAATATTTAAGTCATTATTAGATCCGACCATTTTCATTTCATTTAGGTCATCATTTAATTCATCATATAGTGTATTATCTCCAGCCATGTAAACATAGAATCCCCATTCAGGAATTTCATCTTCTGCTGAAACATCATAATTAGAGTGTCCAAATATGGTTGATAGTAAGAAAAAGGCTGTAGCTATGCTAATTTTCTTACTCATAAGGAGTCTTTATTATATGACTATAAAAGCCCTTTGAATTATGTGCCGTCAGTGTATATCCACTCTATAACATCACCATTACTGATAATGTTTCTGTTTGCAGGGGTGTCACTGTAAAATCCATTCAAAGTATATTCCCAACTGTATCCTTCCTCTTCTTGACACTCTTCACATCCATCTATGATTATGCTAGTAACTGTTACACCTTGACCATCGTTGGTTGTTTTAATGTCATAATTTCCTTCATTACTACCGGCCATTAACAATCCGAATACTGTAGATTCAGTGGTTGTAATAGACTCAAAAACTAAAGTACCGTTATCTCCTGCATTTGAATAAGCAATAGTTAAGTTTGCAGTAACAATTGTTGAAGTATCAACTTCCTCATTATTAATTCCTAATTCATTTACAATTCCAGCTATAATTATGATGTTTATTAGTGCAACTACAATAAAGATCCTAGTTTTGTTCATGGTTAATACTCTCATCATCCATGTTTAGGTTATTATCTATGCCATATAATGAAATAATATAAAATGGAAATCCAATTAATGTAAATGTTATTAAACTTGAGATAAGATGATAGAGCATGAAGGGCAATCCAAGGATGTATACTAAAATTAAATTTTCCAAAGTATGATTATATGTTAGTAAAAACACTCCAAAGTTTGTCCAGAGGTCATATGTTAAAGTGAGTAAAACACCTGATGCTCCAAATTTATATACAGTAATTGGTTTGTAATCTCCACGAATACTATTCTTGAATTTTGAAGTTAAGAAAGATACGAACAAAAAACCGGTATATGTAAATAAAATTATTTTAGATCCTCCAAAATATCCAAGATAGATATCACTGGATATAATCATAGAGATTGTAACTATAAATGTTAAATTTCGAGGTAAAACTAAGGCAGACAAAAAAGTAGCAACCATGATAGTTTCAAAATTTGAATAATCATGAAGAACTATTCTTCCCACAAATCCTAGAGTAAACACTGCAAATGCAGTAGCAAATAATCTCTTAGAATCTTGTTCCATTAATTTGCTACCTAGGGCCTTGAATAAAAGTTAATCTGTGGTTTTTCTTAATTATTTATTTTTTGATAACTTCTTTGGAGATTTTCTTCCAAATTTTCCCTTTATCTTTGTTTGCTAGAGGATTAGCAGGACTTGGGTGCGGTATTTCTTTGACAGTGATTTTTTTATTTTTTAGGTTATTAATTGCCATTTTAGCCATTTTATGAGCATATTTACCTACACCGACGACAGTTTCTGAGTTTAGTATATGAGCAATATCCGTAAGATATATATTACATATTTCAAAAATTTCGTTAGTAGATGATGGTTTTAATTTATCTGGAGTTATATTTTGTCCAGAATTATTGAACATCCACAAAGGAAAATGGTTAATAACAAAGAGTTTACGGAATGCTACAGTAGGTGGACCATAAATTTCCTCGATAAGCCCCCAGATTCTTTTTCCAGATATTTCTGGTTTTTTACATTCCAATCCAGTAATTTTCCTTTTTGGATGAATTCTTCTAGGTTCTTTAACTTCTACTTTTTTTATGTTCAAGTATGTTCGTACTTTTTCAGGACATCCAAAAGGTATTCCTGTATTTCCCATTCCATGTCCTGGATTCATTCCCATTATTATTGTTTTAGCACCTAGATTTCCATACATTTCTAAGTAAGTTTTATGAGGTTTCCATGCATAATCTAATGGATTATAGACAAACTTTACATTAGAATTTTCTTCAAGTATTTTTTCTTTATATATTTTGCATTTATCTCTTAATGCTCTAGTTAGTCTTATGAGTTTTTCAGTCTTTGAGCTCATTTGTTTCAACCTTGAATTATTAAATATATATAGAATGTGTATATAACAAACCCCTTATTAAGGGGTCCAAGATTAGTATGGCAGGCGATTTTATGGTAGATAATCGAATAAGTAAAGTGTTTGTCAGTTCAGTTGCAGCATTGTTGTTACTGTCAAGTGTAGTGTTTTTAGCAGGAACTCAAGCAGATGCTTCTGATGACTTACAAATTTTAGATATTTATGAACCGGATGGAACACCACCACCACGTGAGAATATAGAGTATGATTATGTAGTTAAATGGAGAAATGTTGGTGATGAAGATTATGATGCTAAGGTGGTATTATATGATCCTTCTTCAAGTGGTGGTTGTTCTTCATCAGTTGTAGCTGATGAGACGGATGTTTTTACTATGGAAGATGGTGTAACTGGAGAAGTTACTTTATCAGTTACATTTCAACAAACAGGTGAAGTTTGTATTACAGCTTCTGTAAACTACGGTGGTAGTGATTATGGTTCATATGAATTCTTTGTAGTAGTTGAACCTGAAACTGGTGATGCAGATTTGTATGCTTCTTTTGACATGGAAAGTGATCAAGCTGCAGCAAATGAAGATGTAATAGTTGCTTTTGAGTATGGTAATGAGGGAGATGTTAGCACTCAAACCCCAATTACAATAATGGCTTGGTTTGGTGATACAGATGACAATGAACAGTATGTAATTGCTCCTTCTCCAATAACATTTGACTACATAAGTCCAGATCCAGATGATGATGAATTTCCATCAGAACGAATGGAATGGGAATACACTATTCCAGACGTGGAAGATGGGCTTTACACTTTTAAAGTAAAGATTGACTCAGAAGATAATAATACTGAAGATCCAAACACTAACAATAATGTAGATGTTTTTGATGTATGTGTAGGTGATTGCAGTCAGCCAGATCTTAGAATAAAAGATACAGGTCCTCAAACATTGACTAGTCTGCCTGTTGAACCTGTTGCAGGAACTATTGTTTCATTCACTTATGTCATAGAAAATGTAGGCGAAGGAGAAGCAAGAGGGACACCTAGTAATCCTTTAGTTATGTTTTTAGAAGTTATGAAATGTCCGAATGAGGATTGTACAGGTCAGAATTGGGTTAAGGTAAATGAAAGTCTGGAGATTACGCCTGGAATTCCAGGCAATGGAGGCGAGTATAGTGACGATTTCTTTTTGAGATTAAATTGGAGCACTTCACCACAAGACACAGGCTTCTGGAATGTTAGAGTATTTGTTGATGGTTATGAGTCAATTGAAGAAACAAATGAAAGTAATAATCGAGACTTTGATAGTACATGGTTCAGAGTAAAGAGTGGTTATCTGGAATTAAGAGAACAGAGGCCAGATTTAATTATAGCTAATATTGATGAAGGTAGCGATATTGTATATGATAACGAAATAACAACACTTGAAGTTGCAGTTACGCATTCTAGTCTTGCAGATACAGGGGCAGAGAATGTTAAAGTATATCTTAGAATCGAAGATCCAGATGGTGGAGCTGTGGATTGGTTCCAAATTGATGAGCCAAGAACGGTAGGGCTGCTTGATGGTGTAGCTGAAACTACGTTCTTTGAATATGATTGGGTCCCTACTAAATTGGGCAGTTATGGAATTAG
>CAZVIT010000037.1:7635-9546 GCA_964626865.1 uncultured archaeon
TGAAACTACAGATGTAAGTATTCCTTTTATTTTTGCAGAAAATGCACAATATAGATTTATTATTAAAGTAGATGAAGGCCAAGAAATTTCTGAAGGTTCAGGCGGTCCAGAATTGAACAATGAGGCAATTAAGAATGCATATGCAGTCAGTTCTGTTGATGCTTATGTAGCAAATATGGCCGTAGATGTTGGAGATGGATTAGCAGGAAAAGAATGTCCTATTACTTTTGAAGTAGGTGTAGCAAATATTCCAGAAGGTGGAACATATAGACTTCATTTTAATGTGTCTGTTGACGGTACATTTGGATATAGTGAGATAGTAGGATTAGCTACACAAAATTCAACAGGTTTTTATCCATTAGGTTCAGGATATTCAGTTAGTGGTCAATATGCTTTTATAGATTTTAATACAAGTTATAGCAATCAAACAATAGTTATTCCTTGGATTCCAGATAAAGATAGAACAGACAAATACAATGTTTCAGTTACAGTTAGCAGTTCGATAAATGTAGATGAAAATAATGATATGGCATATGTAAATAAATTAGATATTGAAAAATTAACTACAAATATAGCAGTAGAATCAATTAAAGTAACTAAGTCAGATGGTTCAGCTACCATTAAAGTATTTGTTGAATATCCACAAGGAGAGCAATCTCAACTTGATATAGAAGTTGTATTGCATGTTTACAAAGCTTCAGATTATTCTAAAGAAGGAAGTTCACCAATAGATACATTAACCATGAAAAGTATTGATGGATTACTACGTGGAGACACAAGATCAGTTCCATTCACCTGGGCAATTAAAGATGGAAGTTATATTTTTGTAGCAATAATTGATCCAGATGATTTGATAAAAGAAATAGATGAGTCTGATAATACGTTCCCTTCAAAAGAGGAAACATTTGGAGGTTCTAATACGGAAAATCTTGATGACGATGATGATGACAGTTCAGGATTATTAGGATTGCCATCAACCTCTCTTATCGCAGCTTTATCAATTTTTAGTATGGTTGCACTAATTCGTAGACGAATTTAATGGATCATACAGCCCTACTTTATTTCGTAGGACCTGCAGGGGCTGGTAAATCCACCCTAGTTGCTACGTTACAGGAATGGATGCAGCACTACAGGTACGATGGAGTTTCTATAAATCTTGATCCTGGTGCTGAGACTGTAGCTTATGAAGCTGCAATTGATGTTAGAGAGAAATTTACAGTTTCTCAGATAATGGAAGAATATAGTCTGGGTCCAAACGGGGCACAAGTTGTTTGTGCAGATTTACTCGCTGTCGAACTTGATTGGATTAAGGAACAAATTGATGAAATAAATTGCGATTATTTTCTAGTAGATACTCCAGGCCAAACTGAATTATTTCTTTACAGAGAGGCTTCAAAAGTCTTGGTTCAGAATTTGTCTCCCCGAGCAGGTATTGTTTTATTGTTAGATCCCTTACTTTCTAAAACTCCAGAAGGGTTTGTTACACAATTATTACTTGCTTCTGCAGCACATTTGCGTTTCCCAATTCCAATGTTTCCAGTTTTAACTAAATGTGACTTACTCAAACCCGAAGAGGTAGAAAATGTTAGAGAATGGGCTGCAAATTTGGATAAATTAGCAATGGATATGCCTAATTTATCAGGAATGAGTGGCGTTTTATCATCGGAATTATTGAAGGTTTTGCAAGTCTTAGCTCTTGAATCAAACCTTTTGGCAGTATCATCGAAAGAAGGTGAGGGTATGGATGATCTTTATTCTTTAGTTCAATCTACCTTTGCTGGTGGAGATGATTTAGAAGCCCATACTGATGCAAATTAGTGACTATTATTAATACAGGTATTTTTATTGTAAGCTAGTATGTCAGATGAAATACCCTTAATTGTAGAGAATGAGGGAGAGGTGTTAACGCTA
>CAZVIT010000038.1:0-9437 GCA_964626865.1 uncultured archaeon
GGGAATAGAAAATCATCATCATGGCCATGACCACGACCATGACCACGACCATGATTACGACCACGACCATGATCACGACCATGACCGCGAAGAAAAAGAAGTTGAAAGAGGAACATGGAGTGTTGTAGTGAATTCCTACAAAGAAGATTTTAATTCTTTAGCATCTAGTTTCCATCTAATGACCAATCCAGATGATATAGAAGATTTAAACAGAAGAGGAGCTTATTTGCATGTTTTAGCAGATGCTTTGGTTTCAGTCTTAGTAATCCTAGCTTTGATTATTGGAATGTTTATACCCAGTTTGGTTATTTTAGATCCAATTATCGGCATATTGGCAGGTATTGTAATAGCTAGATGGTCTCTAAGTCTAATGTCTGAGAGTAAAAATCAGCTTTTAGGAATTAAGTAGTATTTCAATGTCTTCTAAAATCAATAAACCAAAACTTTCAGTACTTTTTAGTAATCCAAATTTTATAAGTCCTTTCAAAGAACATTTTAAAGCGAATTTTGACTTATCCTGGAACAGATTGCCGTTCACTCCACCTCCTAATCGTTGGACTCCTTTATTATCTATAGCCTCTTTTCCTTTTAGATTAGTTTACAAAAAAATGCGAACTTTATCTAATTCTAGAAATTCAGATATTATTTTTGTGGAGTTTGCAGACGAAACTCTCGCGTTTGCATCTAAATGGCGTAAAAGTAAAATGATTGTCACACGTTTGCACAGATATGAATTATTTAATTTGCCTAAAGCCGACTGGTCAGCAGTTGATTTGGTTATAGTAGTTAATGAATGGATGGGTGAAAATCTAGAATTAGCAGTTCCATCTCTAAAGGGAAAAATAGTCTGCATTCACAATTTTGTAGATTTAAATTTTTGGACTCCCCCATCAATCAAAGAAAGAACAAATGTTCTGTCAATTGTCGGAACTATTTACAAAAGAAAGGGGCATGACAAAGCCATTGTTGCTTTTTCTAAAGTTTTAGAGAAGAAAAATGATTTAATTTTAAACATTATTGGCAATAGTCCAGATGAGACATTTTATGATGACTTGAAATCTTTAGTTAAAGATCTTGGTATAGAAGACAATGTTAATTTTATGGGATATGCATCTGATTTGAAATTAGAATTTCAAAAATCAGATATTATTCTCTCTTTTTCAGAACATGAGTCAACCCATTTGACTTTGTTTGAGGGTTTGTCCTGTGGCGCTTTACCATTAAGTCGCAATTGGGAAGGAGTTGAGGAATTCTTACCTAGTAGTAATATTTTTACTGATGATTCAGATTTTGTCGATAAAGTTCTTTCTTTTTATTCTAAGGAGCAAAGTGAGAGTATTAAGATTGTAGATGAATTGGCAGATGTAACGTTACCATTGTTTAGTTCTCCAGACCCTAGAGAAATGATGTCAAAGACAATTTTAGAAAAATATTTGATTTTTAAAAAAAAGTAGCTATTAAATAATTTGATATCCTATTTTCTGTACTATTTCTGAATCAATGTGCTTTCTAACCGTTTCACACATTTCTTCGCTAAAATTGTCCATGTATTTTCTTTCGATATAATAGCTGCTGTCAAAGAGTTTATCTTCAGTTGCCGTATTCTTATTCATTTTTTCTCCACCTCTCTTCATCTTTTTATCAGGAAGGTAAAAGTCCTCTTTTGTTTCGGTTTTAAAGAATCTAGCTAGCCTTTCAACTTCTTTTTCAGGATTTTCTAGTAAATCTTCATATTTAGTGTATGTGCAATTTGGCATTTGGGCCAATTCAATCCAATTTTGGTGTAGTTGGTTCCACATATCAAGATAATTCGGTATTTTATCAAGATTTACACCTTTTCTTCGATTAAGTAATTTACGTGATTCATTTACGAGTCCGCCCAATGAGCGTATTTTGTCAGGTCTATTATCATATTTTGAATAGCTAACTAGCCATGCATAAGGATCCTTTAAACAAATAATGTAACTAATCTTCCCCTCATAGTGTGCTTTTTTAATAGAATCTAACTCATCAGTCGAGATATAATTTTTGATATTTTGTTCATGTGGTTCCCAGTTTTTCCCAGTCCAATCAATATCTTTTTTGTGTGGGCCATGCTTCCAGCCAAGAACATTAGACAGAACTACAGTATCTTCAAGATTATTCTCTAGTAATATCTTCACAAAGTTCGTACAACTCCTTTGAATTCCGTATTGCTTAATGTACGTAGTCATTCTTGAATTGCTTGAGTTTTGGAGATTATAAAGGATTGTCTGTTCAAAAATAAAATCTTTTTATTATTTTTTAACGGTATTTGTGAAAGTTATAAAGGGGTTGTCCTCTGAGAACTTGTGCTTCCAAACTTGTTAATTGTAGGAGTTCCCAAGGCAGGAACGACTTCCCTTTTTTCCTATCTCAATTTGCATCATAATGTATTTGGATCAACACCAAAAGAACCGGGTTATTTTCATCCATTAAGATGGGGAGAAGATTTAGCAAATATTAAAGAATATGAGAAAGCATTTTTAAGATACAATAATCAAGAATATGCAATGGAAGCAACTCCAGGGTACTTTTATGGAGGAGAAAAAGTAGCTTCTAAAATGAAAGATTTATTGCCCGATTCTAAAGTAATAGTAGTTCTTCGAGATCCAGTACAAAGGCTCTTTTCTTTCTACAAATACAAGTTGAGTTTAGGTCACATAAATTCTAATTTAACATTTGACAATTATTTAGAAAAATGTAAATCTATGTCTTCTGAGGAGAAATCAAAAAAAGAAAATTATGATTTTTGGGGAATGGAAGGTGGTTTCTACGCAGAATTGATAGAAATTTGGCAATCAATTTATGGGGATAATCTCAAAGTATGTTTTTTCGATGACTTAGTCAGTGATAGAGTTTCTTTTACATCTAATATTTGTGATTGGCTTGGAATAAAATTTGAAGGCATAAATTCCAAGAAAATGGTTGTTGAGAATAAATCGATGTTGTATCGGAGTAAAATATTGCAGAATTTTGCAATAAGAGTTGATAATAGTCTCACTGGACTTTGGAATTTTTTACCATTTGTAAAAAAACCATTTAGTTTTGTTTACAATTTGTTCAATTCAAAACCACATAATGCAGTTCTTGAAGACTCTACACGGGAGGAACTGGAAAAGTTCTACGAAAATGACATAACTAAAACACGTTCAATTCTTGAGCAAAAGCAAATATCCAACTTTCCTGAATGGATGAATATATAATGGCTAATTACGACGTATTTAACGGAGATACAGATGGCATATTTGCTAGGCATCAATTGAGGTTAGCTTTGCCATTAGATACTGCAAATATTAGTGGAGTTAAGAGAGATGTTAATCTTCTCAGACATGTAGAAGCTGCTGAAGGTGATTTGGTCACGGTTTTAGACATATCACATGCTAAGAATCGTAAGGATGTTTTGCGTATTCTTCAATCAGGTGCAAAAGTTGAATATTTTGACCATCATGATCCTTCAGAATTGATAGATCATCCAAATATTACATATCATATAGATACAGCCCCTCACATGACTACAGGAAGAATAGTAGATTCTCATGTTGAGGGTAAGAATCATGTTTGGGCAATTGCTACAGCTTTTGGAGACAATCATTTTGATTTAGCTTATGAATTAGCTAAAGTGGAAGGTTTAGATGATGAACAAACTAAATTATTGAAAGAAATCGGTTTAGCAATTAATTACAATAGTTATGGTAAAACGGAAGAAGATTTGTTTGTCGCCCCTCTATTAGTGTCTGAAATGCTTGAAGATTGTGGTGAAGATGTATTTGCTATTGCAAATCATGAGATATTTTCAGTATTAGTATCAAATTTCCGTTCAGATATGAGTATCGCTTCTTGCCAAGAACCGTTTTCAATTCAAAAAAAGTGTGTAATTTATAAATTCCCGGATGAGGAATGGTCGCATAGAATAATGGGTACTTTTGGAAATCATTTGGTTAATTCCAACAAAGATTTAGCATGTGTAATCGTAGTAAATAATTCAGATGGTACTTATCGTGTCTCGGTTAGATCCTCGTTGAATAATCCATATGGTGCCGGCAATCTTTGCAAAGATTTTGGTGGCGGTGGCAGAGAAAAAGCAGGCGGAATTAACAATTTAGAAAACAGAGATTTAGATAAATTTAGGAAAGAATTTGAGAGGAGATTCGCATGAAAACACCTACTGAATTTGTTGAAGAATGGATGAAAATAGTCTGTTCAAATGATGTTAATGCGATAATTTCACAGTATAAAGAAGATGCTGTTTTGTTAGGAACATTAGATAAGAAAGTTCGAAAAGGTAGAGTTCAGATTAAAGAATATTTCGATTTTTTTATTAAGTTAAAACCTTGTGGTAGAATAACAGAACTTGTAGATGAGGTCTATGGTTCAGTTTGTGTAGCTAATGGCACTTATGACTTTGATTTAATTGAAAATGGCGAATCTATTGTAGCTCCAGCAAGATTTACTTTTGTTTTAGAAAGGGCAGGAACGAAATGGATGATTCAGTCTCACCATTCTTCTAAACAACCGTAATTAGTTCTTTTGACTAATTATTAGTTACTTTCACAGCTTCCACTTTCTTCTGTATTTGTACCATCAGGACAAATTGTGTAACGCCATATTGTTCCTGTCAAATCAGCATCTGACAAATCTGCATTTATCAGATTCGCATAAGCAAAATCAACATAAGATAAATTCGCACCTGACAGATTTGCATTAGATAAATCAGCTGCAGATTCCGTTTTTATTTTAACCAAATAATCGTCAAAATCACCTTCAAAATCTATGTACCCAAAGTAATCAGTGACATTCTCAGGATCATCTTCATACCACATTATCATGTCATTTATCTCATCAAAATTTCCATAGGAAAAGTAGGAATTAGTCAAATTTGTATTTGAGAAATAAGTATTTTTAAGATTAGCTGAAGAAAAGTTACTATTGCTCAAATCTATATTGGAAAGATTACCATTACTAAAATCTAGGCCCCTAAAAGTTGTTTCAGGGCCAATTAGATTATTTGTCAGACAAATCCAATTATCTGGCATAGATGAAGGACATCCTTGCAAATCAAAACCTGAAATACCAGTTAATGTACTTCCAGATAAATTGGTTCCTGAAAGATTAGCACCATTAAAATTAGTTCCAGTAAAATTATAGCCAGAAAAATCACGTCCAGAGAGGTTGATTCCTTTTAGACTGGTACCGGTCAAATCATAACCAGATAAATTAAAATGAGACAAGTCAGAATTATCAAGTGTAATCCCTGCAAGAGCATCCTTGTCGACAATAGTGTTTTCATCAAAAACGGCATATGTAAAAATGGCATTTGTGAAATCAGCCCCTCTTAAATCAGCCCCTTGAAAATTTACATTTTCTAGATATGCGCCATTAAAATTAACATTTCTAAGATTAGCATTAACAAAGATTAAGTTGCAAGAGTAGGTTCTTCTTCCACATGAAGTATCTCCTAAATCAGCTCCATCAAGAGTAGCATTCGTAAAATCAACGTTACCAGATATGTCGGCACGGGACAAATCAGCTCCATCTAGATTAGCATTCGTAAAATCAACGTCACCAGAGAAGATGGCACGGGACAAATCAGCATTCCTCAGAGTTGCATATTTAAACGACGTATCCCATATGTTAGTCCTGGCCATATTTTCATTCGCCAGATATCTATAACTGAGATCACATTTTTCAATGTATGAATAAGATGATCTCCAATGTTCGGACGATGTAACTAAGCCATCACCTGATTTCAAACTTTCACAACTGTTAGACAATGGTTCGTTCTCGCTACGACTAAATTCGATCTCATCATGAATAGCATATACAAATGCCAAGACAATAACTATATTGAATGTAAATAGGGAGAATTCATATTTGGTTAGGTTACCCAAAGGTGTTTTCCAGTCGGACAAACCCGTAATTCTAGTTTTAACTATAGATATAACAAACAAACTTCCGAGTAAGGAAAAAATGAAAGTTGTAAAGTCAGAGAATAAAAAAAGACTAATTAGCCCAATGTAAAGAAGCGAACCCGTATTTTTTTCTTTTTTGTAAAAATCATAGCTATCATCAACGTTGTTTTGGCCGTTTAAGAAATATTTTTTTACAAGTTCTAAAATAAAGTTATAGCTTAGAATTAATAGAATCAAAATGCAAAACAAAATAATTGGTAAAACTGTTAAGTCATAATCAGTCACCGACAAAACACTTAGCATCATAAAAAAAGTGTAAGTGATAATTGTTAATATGATGAAAAAAGTTATAAATTCGGCATCTTTGGAATCTTCTTTTGTTGGTGTATATTTTGGTAAAACAGATATAAAAGAAGATGCAAGAAAGAATGTTGCCATTAACATCACATCAATTAGGGTAATTTTTGGTGCGTACCACCCATAAAATGACATGAAGATCATAAAAAATATTAAAAAATAACCGAAACTGTATGCAATTCTTATCATAGAGCGTGCATGCATCTTTGCATTTGTATTTGGGAAAAAGAAATCTTTTTTCCAAAGAATGAGCCCTGTCAAAGGAACTGGTACGATTAATCCAGGTAAGGTAAACGCAATAATAACTCCTATCAACGTAGCAAGTGTATCCGGATGTGTCTCGATATCGAGTGCACTAAATAGAGATATGAAAAGGAAATATCCCCAGGCGATAATTAGCAATACAGCACCAATAGTTCCCTTCCAAGCGCCAGCACTATTTGATATTGTTAAAAATGATGTATTAATTTCTTTAGTTTTTGTTTCTTCAAGTTTCATTTCTTTTACGTTAAGTGAATAAGCTATAATCAAACAAATAAGTCCAATAGTTGCACATTCCAACTCCCCATATCCTAAGGATAGCAATATTCCTAGAATTCCAAATATTGAGAAGTAAAATTTGAGTCCCTTAATCCATGCTAATGCAGAAAATTGCTCAGCAATAATTTCAGACCATTCTTTACTCTTTATTTCAGATTCTTGTGACTCTTTGTCATCTGCCATAATTCGTTATAATAATGAATATATAAGGGTGGCCGCCCGAAGGCGACCTTTGCCCCAAACCTAACGAGCACCATCATCGTTTCAGGGCTCTGACCCGGTTCGGGAAATGTAAGACTCCGGGGTTGTCCCTTCCATCACTAATCAGGTGGGGACCCAATGGAGTCATGTATGCAATCTATTGCTCAGGACATCATTAATCAGCCCTGTCTTCGAAGTTTGCAATTAATTCTAAGGGAGCTAGTAATTATGCTTAATGTTTTTGGCATGGTTATTTTATACACCCAGAAATGGAACTTTAATGTCTGATTCTGATGTAGAGCTTCGAAGGCTCGTTAATGCACTCCCACAATACGAAGAACAGATTCGATACTGGGAGTCTCAATTAGATGCAATTTCTAATGTTAAAACAGACATATTTCAAGCACAAGATACAATAAATGGAATGATTAAATCAGATAAAAGTAATGAAATGCTTGTTCCCGTAGGGCATAATACTTCGATTTTTGCTACAATTAATGACATGGATAGAGTGCTCGTAGGTCTTGGCTCAAGAGTTTATATGGAAACTACAAGAGAGGATTCTCTCAATCGCTTAAACAAAAGGTTAGATGATTTGAATAAAGCAACGCAAACTTATCAAAGTAATCTGGTCAAAACACAACAGGAATACACTTCAATCCGAGAGAAAATTGAATCTTTACAAGGAGTTCAATAATGTTTAGAGCACTCAAAGAAAAATTATTGGGAGCAAGTAAGCAGGCGGAAGAAGAGCTTGATCCAAAATTGAACTTGGATTATGAAACATTTAGACCTGAAGAAAGGGAAAGTGGTGCAGTAATCAGGGAATCCCACTTGGAAAATGTTCTTTGGGAGATGGAATTGGCTTTACTCCAATCTGATGTTGCTATGGAAGCTCTTGAAGATATGAAGGCAATAATCAAGAAAAGATTAGTTGGTTTAAGAGTTGAAAGCCGTTCAGAAATCACTCCAACTATTGAAAAGGCTTTGAAGGCTAGTTTGGTAGAATTATTATCTAAGAACGTGTTTAATCCAGAGATGTTGTTAGAGGATAGAGACATACCTCTAGTGATTGCATTTGTTGGAGTTAATGGTACAGGAAAAACAACAAGTATTGCAAGAATTGCACATTGGCTTAAGGAAAATGGTAAAAGTGTTGTTTTGGCAGCAGCAGATACTTTCAGGGCTGGAGCAATAGAACAATTAGATTTGCACGCAACAAAATTAGGTTGTAAAATAATTAAACATCAATCAGGTGGAGATCCTGCAGCTGTAGCTTTTGATGCAGTTGAGCATGCAAAGGCAAAACATAGGGATATTGTTTTGATAGATACAGCTGGAAGAATGCAAACAAATTCTAATTTGATGGATGAGATGAAAAAAATACGAAGAGTAGCCAGTCCTGATTTGGTTATATTCGTTGGAGATTCTTTGGCAGGTAATGATGCAGTAGAACAAGCTAAGAAATTCCATGAAGCAGTTGATGTTGATGCTGTAGTTCTAACTAAATTAGATGTTGATGCTAAAGGTGGAGCTGCTCTCAGCATATCCTCAGCAATTGATAAGCCAATAGCTTTCGTAGGTATTGGTCAACAATATGAAGATATTATGCCGTTTGATGCTGCATGGATAGTCGAACGTATCTTTGCCTAAAAGGTAGATTAAATTCCCATTAGCATTGAGTACAAAGTAAATTGTGGAACCCAGTGAGCATATGCTCTTCTGTCATTCTTCCAAACAGGATGTAAATCTATTGAGACCTGAACATGTTCATCGTAAGCCATTTTCCATTTTTGGTCAGAAGTAGCAAGATATGCACAATATAATCCCCAAGCTCTTGAAGCATTGATAGCAAGATGATGGTCAGTATTCAGGTCTTTTACTACATCTAGATTGTAATCCTCTTCTAACCATTTTGACAATTCATCAGCACCAAGTACCGTGTAAATCAGGTATGTTTGTAGTCCCCACAGTGAGAAGAATTCACCTTTCCCTTCTCTATCCAAATCCATATTAATTTTCGGACTCATGAAATTTTCTTTGGTTTTTTCAATAACCCATTTTACCATATCATGGTCTTCGAAATGTATTCCCCAATCATGCAATTGTATCAGTGCCCATGAAGGATTTTTATATTCAGATATTGAAGGATCTCGCATTGAATTCTCTATCCATTCACGTAAATCTAAAGCAATTTCCTGCACTAAACATTTGTAATTTCCAAATCCAGTTATTTGCTCCAATCGCATCATAAGTCGAAGATACCAGGCTCGACCGTAGGGCATTTCGAATTCAGGGTTGTCTTTTAGGTATCGAATTTCTTCTTCCATATTCTTACTTTGTAATCTTTCTGAGACCCACTCCAAATTTTCTTTATTGTCTAATAAATGAGAACTTTCTAGTAATGCC
>CAZVIT010000039.1:0-9234 GCA_964626865.1 uncultured archaeon
GAAAGCTGGTTCTTCATTGAAAACATGCAAGTAAAATGTTTCACTATTTTCCTCTTGTACTATGATTTCACCCTCTGTATCTCCATCAACCAAATATTCTAATATTGAGTCAAACCTAATTTCTCCTTCATCATACTTATTATTCCAATCAAAGAAAATATCTCTATTTTCATTTGCTGAAAGTGTGAATTGTTCCTCAAATGTATCAATCATCTCACCATTTTCATCGAATATATCTAGGATTAGCAAAAGGTCCATTTCGCAATCACAATCTGTTGCTATGATATAATGAACAGTTACTGAATCTTCGTTACCATCTTCATCTTCATCATTTACTGTGAAATAGAACTCATCAAACCATGCATATGGTTCATCATCATTATCGTCACAGTAGGCCCATACTGTATAGTATCCACTATCTATGTTATTGCCGTTATAATAAGCCTCCCAACGGTATTCTCCGCATGGATTATCAAAGACTGCTCCTTCTCCACTCTCATTGGTGTAAGTTGTAGCATAATCGTCCCAATATCCATTATCTTCATCATATCTTTCGATATCAATAGTAACATCCTGGACTCCATAATCCCAACCACCTATGTTAGCTACAAAGTAAGCATCATCACAAGGACCTTTATCACACTCTATATCTAGGTCTCCATCCTCATCATTATCTTGTAACACTGCTTGATGGACATTAATTATATCAGAATTATTAGCTGAAGAATTACCATATGAATAGAATCTTCCTTCCTGATATGATTGATTGCCGGTCTCATCTACATTTATACGATGATAATACCAGCCTTCATCTAAATTTTCTGAAAACCAAAGCTCACCCTCTGAATAATCGCTATCCACTAAGTTCCAATCCTCATCATATATTTCAAAATAAGCGCCATCACTGCCTGTTACAATACCAAGGAAATCATTAATGTATCCATCTTCTTCATAATCAATAATATCTGCAACGTGACCAATACCTTCACCAGTATCATTGTTATCATCGCCCAAATGTATATCAGAAATCCAGAAGTCATCTTCATAATTATCTGGACCATTTTCACCATCGAATAATACTACACGGAAATCATAGACGCCTTCTTCATCAGCCGTCCAATCTTGAGTAAACCAGTCATACTCATCGTAGAAGATGTAATAATCATCTGAAATTGTATCAATTTTACTTTGATTATGGTAAACGTCAATATATGCCCAAACTCTTACTTCGCAATAACAATCTGTGTTTGGATCATATCCTATATCTATTGTGTATGAATCTACATGGTAATCCCAATACTCAAACCACTCATCTCCTGACCCATTACTGCCCTCTGAACGAACATGGAGTTCAATATCTAAATACTGTTCTTCATCTTCTAGATTTCCATCTTCGTCGTATAAATTAACATAGAAATCAAAGGAACCATTGTACTCTGGTGACCAGTCTACATATTCATAATCATCATCGTCGTGATAGATTTCATACGTGTCTTCATAGTCATCAACGGGCTGACCTGTTGTATTATCAAAAATTTCAACTTCAAACGTTATGTTTACCCAACATTCACATGTCGTATCTGCGTCATAATCAAGCTCGGCTGTGTCATTGTAACCGTCGCCGTCATTATCATAAGTATAAGCATCAATCCAGTCAAAGTATTCATCATCATCACCTGGACCTCCTGCACCGCTAGTTTCATACAAATAAACATTACTTATCTTGAATGAATCTTCATAAGTCCAATTATTATCATAAAGCGTTACCTCAAAGTCATATGAAGTGCTATTGTGAGAAGTCCAGGATAAAGTAAACCAATCTTCCTCTGTACTGTTTATTGTATACTCGTCTCCTTCATAATCAACCCAATTCCCAGATGAATTATAGAATACTGCCAGCTCAACATAGATATCAACATCACAATCACAATCTGTGTCTGGATTGAAGCTTACTTCAATAGTATCATCTAAATTATCAGAATCTGTATCCATTGTTTCATAATCTGATGATTCAAACCATTCATTTGCATCACAATCTTCTACACATTCTAAATATTCTGTGAAACTAAAATTGTCTTCAGAATTCCAATTTTCATCATATAATCTGAAATAAAATGTATAATTTCCATCTTCATATGGAGACCAATCATCGGTTTCAAACCAGTCATCTTCAGTACCATTTATTTCATGGTCATAATAATCATAGTATGCATAATCTCCATTATCTGCATTAATTACATATGTTTCAACATAAACATCCATAGAACAGTTACATTCTGTATCTGGATTATATCCTACAACTATGGTGTCATCTACTCCATTATTATTAGTATCATTTGTTTCATAATCCCAATGCTCGAACCATTCATCATAATTACAAGAATAAGATCCGCTACCGCACTCTAAATAAGCACTAAAATTGAAACTATCTTCATCATTCCAATTTTCATCATATAAGAAAATCTCAAACGTATAATTTCCATCTTCATATGGGGACCATTCATCAGTTTCAAACCAAACTTCATTAGTTCCATTAATTTCATATTCATAATCATCATAATGAACAAAATATCCTGTTTCATTGTAAACTACCATTTCTACTACAATTTCTACTGTGCAATTACAAGTAGTATCTGGATTATATTCAATTGTTATTACGTCGTCTATTCCATTATTATCTTCATCATTTGTTTCGTAATTCCAATCTTCAAACCATTCATCATGGTTTGTGTTGAAGCTACCATATGAATGCATCCAACCTGTTTGCATTAAGTCTCCTGATGAATTTTCATTATACAAATTGAAGGTATAATTTCCTTCTTCGACATCATAAAAAACTACTACAAAATCGTCACCATCTCCACCATCTTCATCATACAATGTGTTATTATCCTCATAGAAAAGTTCGACATAAACTCCATCATTAATTGACTCATCTGAACCATTAGACCATCTAGCAAAGATAAAATCATCATAATCATCATCGCCATCAAAATCATCAGTAACTCCTAAATGTCCAATATTATTATCAGATGTTGTGCTGTAAAATACAAATGTATGGCCTTCATCTATGTCTTCATCTTCATATTCTGCAAACCATCTATATTCACCACTAGACATATTTTTGAAAGCTGCCCCACCTTCATCGTCTGTTTCTTCATCTCCTACATCAACCCATTGAGTTCCTACTTTTCTTTCTAATTCAATACTTACATTTGAAACATCATAATCTTCCATATGGGCTAGAAACATAATATCATTGTTTAGGCCGTCATCATCATCTGCAAAAACTGCATGATCAACCTGAACTACACCCTCTGGAACAATTGTAGTTTCGTAAAGATAGATATCTGATTCAGTGAAGTTATCTTCATAATACCAATAATCATCTATAACTTCATAAAGTCTGAAGTGAAAATCAAATGGACCTTCACAATCATCATCATAATCGTCACAATCGTCAACAAACCATTCCATTTCAAAAGTATCATTGTCTGTCCAATAAATTTCGTAGTTTTCTCCCTCTGAGCCTACGTAATTACCATTATCATCTCTAACTTCCATGTCAACTTCGACTTCTACATAATCGGTTACATTTGTATCTACATCAAATGTGAACATTACTGTATCATCTTGATTATCTCCATCTGTGTCCTCTAATTCATAACTCCATGATGCAAAATATTCATTAGAACTTTGATCAGCCACACTGTATGGAAGTATGCTTAACACAAGAGCGAAAACTGCCGTCCATGCTAAGACTTGCTTGCTTATTGAATTTCTATTTTGAGACATTAGATACCTCGGATATCGAAAGCTATTACCTATGTATTAAAGAGTTTGTTCATAACTTAGAAACAATAGCTCTTGTTATAATTGATAATGAATATGATACAAAATATGCCTCTTCCCATGGTTTCAGATATCCCACATCTATAACGTATTGGAGAAATTCTTCCTGCATTTCAAGACCTTTAGAAACTAAAGAAGTATCATCATTATGCATACCTTTTGCCACAAATTCAATTGGATAACCTTCCCTATGAGGTTGGTAAAGTAAATAATCTGGAATTATAGAACGGCCATGCTTTGCTTCATTTACACAAAGCTCCCATTCTTTCCTCAAAAATGCATTTTCCATAAGTCCACTTCTAGCTTGTCTTGCCATTTTGAGAGGGTCTGTTGCTACATCTATCGCGATATCCTCCGGTAAATCTGGCAATGCTTTCTCTAATTCATTTTCAAATAATTCTTTAGCCTTAGACAAGTAATCTTCTGCATCTTCTTTCAATAAAATTTTACCTACTGCTCTTGCTTGGAATTCTCTTCCTAATTCATTGCCCTCCAAAGAAGGCTCCGCTGTTTCTATAAATTTTCTAATAAAAGAATCTCTCTTTTCCTCATTTCCAAGAAGTGCATGACCCAAGGCAGAACCCCTTATGATCAAGCAATCATCTGAATCTTCTTGATCTTCTAATTGTTCCAAAAGTGGCTGCCTAAGATGGTCTGGGATTTTCATTTTATTGACGTGAAACTATGGATTCGCCTTCCTGCCATCTAGCCATAGCCCAAAGTAAATCTGATAATCTATTAAGATAAGGTACTGCTAAAGAACCTTCAATATTACAAGCTATAGCTCGCCTTTCGGCCCTTCTTACTACTGTTCTAGATATATCTAATAAAGCTGAAATTCTATTCTGACCAGGCAATACAAACTCTTTTGGTAATTCAAAATTTGATGTTATTTCGTCAATAAAGTTTTCTAAGAATTTTATCATTTCATCATTGACTTTACTTTTTCCAGGTTCTAATTTATCATGTTTAGAAGGATCTGTGGCCAATTCAGCCATTAAAACATAGAGATCTCTCTCAATATGGATTATTTTCTCTTCTAAATCTGCGTTATCTCTGCACTCAGTTCTGACTAAACCTAAAATTGCTTGAGCTTCATCGACAGTCCCATACGCCTCGGGAAGAACTGAATTCTTTGCTACTTTTTCTCCATGAAGTAGACCAGTTTGACCCTCGTCACCAGCTCTAGTGTAGATTTTCATTATAATGTGTTAATATAGTGTGAATTATAAAGCTTGAATTAATTTTTCGTGTTAATTAATATTTGCAGTAACATTCCTTTATGGTTTGCACGTGCAATAAAATAATTTGGATTTGAATCAATTAATAGTTTAGACCATTTTTCAACTTCTTCCATATTTGATTCTCCAATATTTTCATTACTACTCTTAGCTTTTGCTGCAATATCTACTAATGCCTCAAACGGAATACGGCCGTATTTTCCGATAAAGCCCGTAAAATCTTCCCATGAATCATCTACTTTTTGTGCAAATTTTTGTATTGATGGTGCCTGTTCTGATAACTCTAAGGATTTAGTTCCCTTGATTATATCAATATCAATTCCAGACTTAGCTCTAGAACTAGCTTTCTTTGAAAATCCCCAATACGCAAGGGCTACTTTTCTTGCCGTTTGTACAGACATTATTTTTGGATAGTAAACACCTCTAAATATGTGATTTGATGGGTGATAAGGTTTATTTGGAAGCTGAATATCAATGCAAATGATGAAAAGAAAGAGTACCTCCTTTGCGATGATTTTTGTATTCTTATTTTCTATAATTTCAACAAGTGGTTGTCTTGAAATGGAAAACGACAGCACAAATGATATTGACAATTCTAATAATAACAATAATGACAATTTTATTGATGATTCACCTAGTCAAAATACAGATTCTTCTAACTTAGATTCAGATAATGATGGATATAATGATAATTATGATGATTTTCCAAATGATCCTAATGAATGGAAAGACTCCGATAAGGATGGTTTAGGTGATAATGAGGATGAATTTCCATATGATGAATGTGCAACAAAAGATATGGATGGTGACGGAAAACCTGATTCAATAAAAGATAATTGTAACACTTCTTTAGAACCTGATGATGATATTGACGGAGATGGATACAATAATACCTTAGAATTAAGTCTAGGAACAAATCCAAGAAGTCCTTCCTCAAAACCATTAGATTATGATAAAGATGGACTGCCTGATGGAATTGATACTGATATGGATAATGATGGGATGAATAATACTGTAGACCAATGTCCTAGAGGTACACCGAATTGGGAGGCTGGAGGTTCTGATGACTGGGATATGGATGGTTGTAAAGATAATACTGAAGATGATGATGATGATAATGATGGAATTGAAGATAGGTATGATAATTGTGATGAAACACCTGTTAACGAAATTCCAAATGAAGAAGGTTGTTCGGCATCCCAAAGAGATACCGATGGCGATGGAATTGTAGATTCGCTAGATATTTGCTGGGGGAATGATTCAACCGGAGATTCTGATGGTGATGGTTTATGTGCAGATGGAGACCAATGTCCTGACGGTCCTTTCCTTTATGGAGAAGAAGTAGACAATAATGGATGCTCATACTTTGAAAAACCAATACCATGGAATAATGGACCATATTCTACAAATTACATGGGAACTGTAGATGATTTTACAGTCCCGCAACCTATTGATGAGAACCTGAATTTTACTAATAATTGGAAATTTGAAAATGAGTGGAAAGGAAAAGACAATTATGTTTTTGTAATTTATAATCCACTAAATCCAGATAGCGTCATAACTTGGAATTCAGCAAATCCTGTCGGTCAAGCTACGGAATTAAGCTTAATGTTTGAAAAGTCTCCAGATAATGTTCATTACTTCTTTGGTTCATACCGTGATGGAGGATGGATGGGAGATGTTAGTTACATGGCTGGAAGAGTAAATGTAGCTCTAGCAGGCATGAGTGAAGAAGATAGAGAACATTGGAACAATAGAGTTCACTACATTGCAATGGATGCAAATTTCTTAGATGGAAGTATTGCTGAATTTATAGAAGAAAAAGATTCTCCCGCATGGTTCTGCATCGATAGATTGCAACGCTGGCAAGAAGTAGGAAGCTTCTGGGATCTTAATTTTAATCAAAACTTTAGTTGGTATCGTTTCCATTTCATTGCTAATGAACCTATTTATCTAAATTTTGAATTCGGTTTAGAAAGGGAATTAGCTGCAATGGAACATCACACTAGTGTTCCATGTCATGAAAGGATTTTTGCTCCTGAAAACTGTATCAAAGGTGAATCGGTTACTATTTTTGAATGGAATGAAGGAGATTCTAACACCCATGGAGGAGGATGGGGTGGAGGCACAAGTGTTAGAAATGTAGAAATGCCTGATAACCTAGAACAATTTGATTCTTTTGCAGTTTATACCTATGAAGCTTGTCAAGACCATAAAGGATGTAATGAATGGGATTTCATAGGATATTTGAATGCTTATAATGCTGAATGCTCATTAACTGAATTTACTATTTATGAAGAATGTATTGGTGAAATTTTAGTTCAGTATGGAAATCAAGACGAATGTGAAAATGCAGGACACAGATGGGATTCTGGTGATGAAGATACTTCAGCTAGGTGTGAAGGTAAATGGAATCGAGTATGGAAGGCTGAAATTGGAAGATATATTACTGCATACAACAGAGAAGGTCGATACATCTCTGATGTTAGTCCAATGCTAGGTGTTCTAAAAAATGAAGATGTTAATGAATTCAATTATTGGCAACCTAATGCGTATGGCCTTACAGTAAAATTATTCTTCTGGAATGAAAACAAGGATTACACGCCGATAGGTGCTGAATATTTAGCTGGATCTACAAGGAAATTTAATTTAGAATATAATGATATTTTTGGTACTGAGAATCCATTCGAATACAATGTTACTGAAAATACTGAAAAAGTAGAAATTGTAACATTCTTTACAGGACATGGTCACAGTAGTACTGATGAAAATTGTGCTGAATTTTGTAATCATCAACATGAATTTACAATAAATGGAAATACACTAGGTTTACTTGAACATCCTAATGGTGGGACACCATATGGCTGCTATAACAGAGTACATGAAGGTGTTTCAGCTAATCAATACGGAACATGGGTCTATGGAAGGGCTGGATGGTGCCCAGGACAAGATGTAGAGTACAATCGAATAGATATTACGGGTGAATCTGATATTGGCTCTAATGAACTAAGTTATCGTGGACTATACCAAGGTGAAGAATATGATCCAAGTGTAAATGATCCCGATGGTTACTTACCTGAAATTAAATTGCGTATGTGGATTATTACTTACGAAGCTCAGTAATTGTCTACTTCAGTTCTAAAATACTTATAGAAACACCACATTGAAACGGCTCCAAGAACATGCCACAAAGCGTGTCCCTGAATTAATGAATCAGGATCACACAAAACTCCATCTGTTTTACTTGGTTGCCAAATAATTGTAGCTAAAAAATATGATGCGAAACCGGCCCAGAAGTAAGGTGTGTGTGTTCTTTCTAATTTAATGTCTTCAATTTTGTATAAGAAAAAAGCTAATGCAGCCCAAAGCAAAACTGCCTCGAATTCACTTAAAATAAAGTCTATAGGTGTAGAACCTGGAGAAGTATACAAGAATAAAATCAAAATAATAGAAGTAGGAATTAAGAATATGATGTAAGGTTTCTTTTGATATTTTAGAGCTAACTCTTGAGATATCCATATTCCAATTAAAGCTCCCCACAAAAATGTAAGAAGACTATACTGCCACAATAATAATGCAAAAATTACATTTGTTCCTAGATAATACATGACAAATTCTTTCTCTGTCCATCTAAGAAACCTTGAAAAATTATAGAATACTGGCATCGAAATATACATCATCATCCCAGTAACATCTAACCAACCTCCCCATCCCGTATTGAAGCCGTGCATAGCAAAACTACCCATACCTACAGCCACGCATGAAATTCCGTATAATATAAGAAACCAACTTCTTGTAGAAAGAGAAGGCTTGCCTTCAGTTGGATCATATTGAGCGAGCCAAAGTATATACATTCCAACAAATACAAATGCTAAATTAGATATTGTATTTGTAGGCTCACGAATCCAAGACTCTCTGACTTTTTCACAATATCCTGAATTACTAGTATTTGTCCAACTTGAATCATTCAAAATATACAATAAAACATAAATCACAAAAACTACAGATATGGCAAAAAGTACAGAAAAGAATTCCTTTCTTTCTTGAATATATTTGTTATCAATCAAGCTATCTTAATTTTCCTTACGTATCCACACTCTTTACATTCGTAATTAGGATAAAGATCGGGATTATTTGGAGA
>CAZVIT010000040.1:0-4945 GCA_964626865.1 uncultured archaeon
ATTGAGTGTCCTACTTGTAGTTCCCAAATCCAAGTTCAAAAATTAGGTCGATTGCAAGATGTCACTTGTGGAAGTTGCGGAACACCTGGCGAAATAGAAATATAATTTATTGTATTATTTTTCTTCCTCATCATCAAAGTAGGATTGTACTCTCTCAATTTCTTTTTCAACTCTTTCATTTAGCGTTATCGAAAATTTAGCTAGCGCCATAACTAATGCAGTTACAGCAATTGCACTGATGTACATACCTTGAAGTGTTCCATCATCGGTATTTGGTAGTAAATAATCGACAGTAGCAATTATAGTGTCTTTCCACACCAGTGCAACAACAAGACCAAATGCAGTCATAACAGATGATAATACAATCTGCCTCACGTTTAATTTTTCAATATTTTCTTTAAAATCACTCATTTTTTTCCTCTACTATATTTTTTTCTTTAAGATTAATATTGTAAACTGAGAAAATGAATAGATCGGGGTTCTTTTCTATTCTATCAACACAAGCTCCACACATAGGTTGTATAAAACCTTGATTTTCGTCATGCTTATGTCTTAGATCTCCTTTATAGCAGTGTGATACCAAAAATTCAGCTTCCGAAGGCTGATTTAATTTTGTTGGAGTCAATCCATGAACATCGATACACATTCTACAATACATCTTATACCATATGATTTACTAGAAATGTGGTATTATAGTTATGCTGATTAATTTTAAATAAGACTAGCGAGTCGAAAAATTATGGCAAAGGAAAAGAAGACACAAGGTTTTCAGTCCGCAGCAGGTCTTATTCGATACTTTGATGCAGAAGATAGTAATGCCATTCAGATCTCTAGAGGAGGTGTAATGCTAGCTTGTTTATTGGCTATTATAGTTGTTGAGCTTGCAGAAGCCGTTGGTAGAGAAACCGGTGCTTATGTTCTTATTGCAGGTGTTATTATTCTAATTTTGAATGAGATACGAAATCGTCGTTCAGGTTCTGTATAATTTTATTAACGATTTTCTAAATTAGGAATTATGAAGCTTTGTGATTTTTGTGGTTTTGTAATAAAAGAACAAGATGCAAAGTGTTCAAACTGTAGAATGATTGTGCCTGGTAGAGAGAATTTCTTGTCTCCATCAAAAACTAGTTCTCCTAAAAACGTAATTTCACAATCATTACCTAGACGTAGTATTTCGAGTTATATCCCAAAAAAGTTGATTGCATTGTTATTGGTTGTTGGTCTTTTCGCCTCACCTCAGACTCAAATGTTATTGAGTGAAGGAATGGATTATTGGGAGGAAATGAATACGCCTTACTACACGATACCAGAAAAAATAACTTTAACCTATGTTCGAAATTTTGAGATTTTTATTGAGGAAGGTGATGAGGTAGAATATACTTTAACATTAAGTATTCCTGAAAATCGGCCATCAGGTTCACAGATAGATATGATAGAATGGCAAACAATTGATAACATTCAGGTTAGTCCCAACTATAATCTTACTTCTGAGGGTAGAATGGAATGGAGAAATAATTTGTCAGGTAGTGACAGAGATTATATCAGTTTAGAGTATACTGCAACAATCAATCTTATACGTCCTGATTTCAAGATTGAAGATTCAGGTTTAGTCAGCGATATTCCCGATGATTTTAATATTTTTTTAGAAGATGAATGGCTAATTGAACCTAGTAATCCGGAGATTCAAAATTTAGCCATTGAATTATCTAACGGAACAGGTGGTAATGTTATACAAATATTAAAAAATATATTTGACTACATTGAAAATAATTACAAATATCAAAAATCATCTGTACCTAAAAGCTGTTCAGATACAATTGTTGGGAAGGTTGGAGATTGTGATGATTTTTCAATACTTTTTAGTTCTATCGCAAGGGCTGCAGGTATCCCCGCATGGCTTGAATTTGGCATAATTCCAGCATTTATAGATACAAGTAAAGGTTGTGATCTGAGAGATTGGGGTGGCCATGCATGGGTTAATGCAGTGGTGCCTCTTAGTGATGGCACTATTACAGTAGTTAATGTCGATTTAGCAAATTCTTATTTTATGTGGATGCCACCATACAGAATCTCAGATTGGGTGGATAACGGTAATGGTGATGATTTAGATTCATATTATTATCTTTTTAGCACTAAAGGAATAAATTCGCATGCAACATATAAAGAAAATTCTTATGTATCAGAATGTTCTATTGATGGTGAAATTAAGCTTACGAATCTTGATTTAGAATTATGATAGTTGATAGGTTTTCCGAGCAAGATTTAGATAAATTAATGATATTTTTAGATGACAATGTAACTGAAAATTATGAAAAAGGAGTCTTTCTTACAATAATGAAACGTTGGCCTGAGGGGTTTCTGGTGGGAAGAAATGGTAGTGAAATTGTAGGAGTAGCTTGTGGAGCAATTCAACCGAATTCTAAGTTGAGAATATTAATTATAGCCTTATCTAAGGAGTTTAGAAGAAAGGGATTTGGGAAAAAACTATTAAATATGATGATTGAGAGAAGTTTAAATTATGGTGTAAAAAAAGTCACATTAGAGGTGAGGAAAGATTCTACAGCAATATTATTTTATCGTAAATTAAATTTTTCCAGTGTGGATGTTTTACCATGTTATTATCAAGATGGCTGTGACGGAATAGTTATGGAAAAGCAAATTTAGCTTCAAACTAGTTCAGGCAAATCTTTTTATACACCCCTAAATCCACAAAACTCCAATTAGTGAGGAATCATGGCTGAAAAAAACGATGAGGGAAATGTAGATGAAATAACGGCTTGTCCAGATTGTAAAGGAACACACTTGAAACGTGATTATGATCATGCAGAGATTGTTTGTGCCGACTGTGGTTTAGTTTTAGAAGATAATATTGTAGACACTGGGCCAGAGTGGAGAGCTTTTGACATGCAACAAGAGAATGCTCTTGCTAGAGCAGGTCCTCCTATGTCAACAACACTTCCTGACAAAGGTTTATCCACAGAGATTTCACCAACTAACAGAGATTACTACGGTAGATCTATTTCTAACAAAAATCAGTCAATGTTATTCCGAATGAGAAAGTGGCAGAGGCGTGCTCGAGCATCTAAATCTGCTGAAAGAAATATGGCAGTGGCTATGCGTGAAATGCAAGCTGTGGCAACTAATTTGAAATTGCCAAGAAGAATTCAAGAAACTGCAGCTTTTATTTATAGGAGAGCAATACAAGAGCAGTCATTAAGTGGAAGAGCTATAGAAATGGTTGCTTGTGCTGCATTATATGCTGCATGCAGACAAGAAGGAGTTCCTAGGACGCTTACTGAGATAAGTAGACATAGTCGTTACTCTAGAAAGGAGATATCAAGAACATATCAAGTAATGGTTAAAGCATTGAAAATGCATTCAATGCCTCCTCTACCTGAGGATTATTTGCCTAGAATTTGTTCTAAATTAGAATTATCTCCTAAAGTTGAAGGTGCAGCAAGAGATTTACTAAGGGCTGCTCAGGATGTTCCTTTGACCAATTCAGTTCCTATTTCTCTTGCAGCAGCAGCAGTTTACATTGCTTCAATTGTTAACAATGAAAGAAGGAAACAGAAGGATGTAGCAAGAGCTGCAGACTTAACAGAGGTTACGATTAGAAGTAGGTACAAGGAAATGGCTCAATTTTTAAACATAGATATACATATCTAATTTAATGATTGATCAAGCAATCTATAGGCGTTTTAATCACACAGTAGCGGCTTGTTTTGTAATATATTTTCTTTTCCCAAAATATATTTTTGGTTTTGATAGATTATATCTTGTTCCTATTTTCTGGTTAAGTATATTATTGATTGAATATTTTAGATTGAATAAAGCCTTTTCATTAGTGGGTATGAGAGATTATGAGGATAGAAGGGTAGCAGGTTTTGTTTGGTTTACAACAGGAACTTGCGTTATTTTATTTTTCTATGAGATGGGTCTCTTTCCAGAGACGTTTGCAATTTCTACGATAATTATGGCTTCGCTTGTAGATCCATTAATTGGTGAAGTAAACAAAAAATATGGAGATAAAGAAAGTATGATTGCAGGACTTATCGGAAGTTTTGCTATATATCAAATGATTATTGGGGTGTTTTTTTATTCTTTTGTAGGAAGCATTGTTGCAGTGATTGTGGAGAGGCCAAAATTCAAATGGTTAGATGATGATTTATTGATGCAAATATTTCCTATACTTGTCATGACTATTTTTTATTTTTCAGGTATTGGACCAGATATATCTGTAACTATGGAGGGCAATTGAATGGAATTCACTAAATTTTACATAGGATTATTGTATTTAGTAGTAATTATTTGTTCCCTTGTTTTTTACCTAAATAATTATTATATCATAGCATCCTTACTATTCCTAGGTAATGTATTGCCAGGATATAAACTTGCGCTTTCATTGAGTGAAAATCATGAAAATTAATTACGAGAGACGGTGGTCGCAAATACAAAAGAAATTGGGTGACAATGATGCATTTGTTTCAGCATTAGCAGGTAATACAAGATATTTAGCAAATTCAGAATCACCACCTGGGTGTCCACCAGGATCAACAATGAATTATGTAGTTATTCCTAAATCTGGTGACCCCATAGCAATTACATCCTCCCTAGAGGAGCATAGATGTAGGCATGAATCTTCAGTAAAACAAATAAGGTGCTGGACAACATATCCAGATATAAAATCAAATGGGAAAAATGCTTTGGATGTTTTAAAATCAACATTATCTGATATCAATGCGAAGAAAATATTTGCAGATAGTAAGATACGTTTAGGCAGATCCTTCAAAGTTTCGTTGAGTTCTACAATAAGTGAGTTAAGATCGATAAAAACTGTCGAAGAGATTGAACGTATTAAGAAAGCAGTTAAACAGTCAGATGAAGGCCAATCTTTTGCTCATAGTTTAGTGGAATCCGGTGAAGGATTATCTGAGAAAGAGGT
>CAZVIT010000040.1:5045-8581 GCA_964626865.1 uncultured archaeon
CATGGTTTTGGATTAGAGATTCATGAATATCCTTCGATAACCTACAGATCTAGGGTCAAGATTCAAAATTCAATGGCAGTTACAATAGAACCAGGAATCTACATACCTGGAAAAGGTGGTATTCGTATAGAGGATGATGTTTTGCCCAATGGTGAGAAACCTATTGTTTTAACAAAAGCTAAAAAGGAAATATACTAATGTCCGTGGCAAGTTTAGTAGTAAAGAGACTTCTTGAGAAAAAACCAAAGACTAGGCAAGAAATACAATTGATTAAACTTGAAGTGGCACGCAAAGAAAAATTTGTTTCCATTCCTCCTAATAATTTATTATTAGCAGAAATTAATGCTAAAGAAGAACCAGATTTAGCTAATTTGCTGCGTGTCAAGCCAATGAGAACAAGTGCAGGAGTTACACCTGTAGCAATAATGACTTCACCAGCACCTTGCCCCCATGGAACATGTACTTTTTGCCCAGGAGGTCCCAAAAATGATAGTCCTCAATCATATACTGGGCATGAACCTGCTGCAAGAAGAGGTAAACGTCATAATTATAACTCTAAATCACAAGTTGAATCTAGACTTGAACAATATACTAGAAATGGCCATCCTACGGACAAGGTTGAAATTATTGTGATGGGTGGCACTTTTACATCTAGAACTCCAGACTATCAGGATGAATTTTTGAAAGGGGCTTTTGCAACTTTGAATGGGAAGGATTTACCACTTGAGGAAGCACTTCAAGTTAATGCAAATGCAAAACACAAATGTGTAGCTTTAACAATGGAAACAAGGCCTACAGAGTGTAATCCCTGGTCTGTCTTTCAAATGAGAAAGCAAGGAGCTACACGTGTAGAGATAGGAGTTCAATGTTTGGATGATGAAGTGCATAGTAAACTAAATAGGAAACAGTTAGTCGAAGATGTAGTTAAGGCTACTAAGTTACTAAAAGAAGCAGGTTTGAAAGTAGTATATCACATGATGCCAGGATTACCTGGTATGACTCCGGAAAAGGATCTTAGAGATTTTAAAAGATTGTTTGAGGAGGAAGATTTTCAGCCAGATATGTTAAAATTATATCCTACGTTATTAGTAAAAGGTTCAGCATTGGCCCGTAATCCAGGAGATTTTGTTCCTTATGATACAGAAACGGCAGCTAACCTGATAGCAAGCCTAAAAGAAATTGTTCCACCTTATGTTAGAATACAAAGGATTCAAAGAGACATTCCTAAGCCACAGATTATAGCCGGCGTTATGAATTCTAATTTACGTCAATATGCACGAAGAGAATTAAAGGCAAGAGGAAAGAAATGCAAGTGCATTAATTGCAGAGAATTATGGAGAGCCCATATTGATCCTTCTACTGCAGAATTAAAGGAAATAAAGTATAGGTCATGTGGTGGAGATGAATATTTTTT
Source organism: uncultured archaeon (assembly GCA_964626865.1). Taxonomy (GTDB): domain Archaea; phylum Thermoplasmatota; class Poseidoniia; order MGIII; family CG-Epi1; genus CG-Epi1. Next base: position 6,460 of record CAZVIT010000040.1, read on the forward strand.
GTCATATGAAGCAGGATCTAAACTTTTGGGGTATTTACGATTAAGACTGGATGAAAATGCTACGGTTCGTGAATTAAAGGTAACTGGGCAAGCTGCAGATATTGGCAAGACTGGAACAGGTGTGCAACATATGGGTTTAGGTAGTAAATTAATGAAAATTGCAGAGGATAAAGCAAAGACTTACTCAAAAATCCGAGTTACTCATGGACCAGGTACGCGACTTTATTACGAGAAATTAGGCTATAATCTTCAGGATTTTTACATGGTCAAAGATTTAGCCTAAGTTATGGATATATCTAATTTCAGTAAAATAATTACTAAGGGTGCATGGGATGGTCATATAGACTATTTGAATAACCTATTAGATATAGTTTCAACTAAAGAAAAAACATACTCATATTTGAAGGACTATATCTCTATTAATGTCAATGGGGGTGACTTTGGTGTTCTTTTGTCAGGAGGTGTTGATTCTTCACTTATTGCTAAAATTTGCAAAGATTTAGGTTATAATTTCCGTTGTTTTTGTGTAGGGATATCTGGTTCTCAAGACCTTTACTATGCTCAAAAAATTTCAGATAAATTGGATTTAAATTTAGTGACTAAAGAATATAATTATGAGGAAGTAGAAAATTTATTAAAGAAAGTAATGAAGATTTTACCAAATCCAATTATAGAGAAAGATAACTACATAGAATATATTGTTAAAATTACAGTTTCTTCAGTCTTACTTGGAGCGATGAGTCTTGGCGATGAAAAGATATTTTTGTCGGGAATTGGAGCTGAAGAGTTATTTGCAGGCTATCAACGACATTCGAAAGCCATTAATGAGGGTGGTAAGTGGAGAGGATTAGCGATTGAAGATCTTGAAAAAGAGTCTTTGAATGGCCTTAAGCGAATGCACAACCTTGTGTTTGAGAGAGACGGATTAATTTGTAATAATCTTTCAAAATCGGTTTTGGCTCCTTACTTGGCAAATAATGTTATTCTTCAGGCGATGAATATGGATAGATCTCAAAAGATTGATTCTTATAATAATAAAAAAGTTCTTAGAGAAATAGCCTTTGATATTGGAATACCAGAAGAATCCTATAATCGAAAGAAAAAGGGTGCACAATATGGCAGTGGATTTGATAAAGCAATGACTAAACTTGCAAAAAAGAATGGCTTTAAACTTAAGAAGAGATATATTGATTATTTGCTTAAAAAACTTACATCTTAATGCTTTATAACTAACAACTTATAGCTTAAGTATGGTAAAATACGTTTGTCATAATTGTGATATGTCCGTTTCAGGACTTACTTGTGGAGCATGTGGAAAAGAATTGATTCATGGAACCCTTACTAAGGATGATGGAAGCACTGTTGATGTTTCAAAATGTCCTGATGGATGTGGGAAAATAAAATCTCCAATGTGCTGCGGTAATGATATGCACAATCATTAGGTTAAATTTAATCAGAATAAACTTAGACTGTCTGAGTTTGCCATCCTATCAAGAGTTTCAGTAACTAAAGAAGTCGGTCCGAGTACTTCTTTAGCATGTAAGAACATACATCGTATTTCATTTCTTTCAAGGCCCTCGAGTGAAGGCATAATATTTGATCTGATAACTCTATCTAATGCAAGTTCAGGTCCGTACTTCTTTATTGAGTTAAATATAGTAACCATCGAATCAATAACGAGTGCGGGTCCTATTTTTCTAAATGTACGAACGCCCAGCGCAGTTTCATCTCCTCTTTTAGGAGTTTCTCCAGGTGTCAGAAATTTAACTAGTTTCTCGTGACAAGCGTACATATGTCCGTCATCATCATAGAAATCAAACTTGCGACTGGGGTAGTGTCTACATTTTTCTTCAAATTTCCATAGTGCATCTCCTTCAGGCCTTTCTGGTACTAAACCTAATTTTTTGAGTTTAAAATAAACAAAAACAGGCATACGATGGTATTCATCTTCAGGAAGTGGTAATCCTATTTCAACAAAAGCAAAACGTCTCATTAAAGCAAAACCAACATTAAACAAAGTATTTTTATCTTGTGTATTCATAGTTCCAATAATACGGAATTCAGGGGGCATCATGAATGGAGCTCCACCTGTTTCTTTATGTGTTAGTAATGGTTGTTTGTC
>CAZVIT010000041.1:0-8482 GCA_964626865.1 uncultured archaeon
TACTGATGCAGATATTGAAAATTTATATGATTACTTATACCAGAGAGAGTTAGATGTTTACGATTCCTTCACAGGTGAGTCTTATGCAGATGTAATTAAACATGTTCTTCTGAAGAATTCTGAGGGTAAATATGTTTCAACAGTTGTAAGGTTAGATATTGGACCTAGAAATAATGATAAATTAGACAATGATGGCTTGGAAATTATGCGTTCAGAATTGGATGCAGATATTCCAGCTATACTCAATGAGAACTTTACTGTGAGTATTACTGGTGGCCATGTTCTTACAAGTGTAACTATAAATGAAATCCAAAAAACACAAATTACATCTACACTTATAGCTATTTTATTTGCAGCAATAATTTTGGTTGTTCTTTATAGAAGTATAGATCTTGGAATAATAGCAGTTCTGCCAACAATTCTAGCATCTATTTGGATTATGGCGACAATGACTTTACTTGGCATAACACTTAATGTTTTGACGGTAATGGTAACAGCTCTTACAGTTGGTTTAGGAATAGATTATGCCATACATATAATTGAAAGATATCGTGAAGAAGTAGAACACAAAACTGAACGCCAGGCGATTGAAACTACAATTGTAAGAACAGGTTCAGCACTATTGATATCAGGTTTAACTACAGTTTCAGGGTTTGCAGTTCTGTTTTTATCCCCTATGCCTCTAGTTCGTAATTTTGGAATAATTACTGCAGCAACTATAGTTTATGCTATGTTTATAGCTATATTTGTTATGCCTAGCTTAATATGGATAACAAATAGAATTAAAGAATGGCTATCTAGTCAAACTTTAGATTAGTTTTTCTCTTTCTTCTCTTTTCCCATAGTTCGCGTGCCAACTGTCTCATATCTTCTACAGAATCAGATTCATCAACAATTTCAGCCCCTAGTAATGTTTCTACAGCATCTTCAAGAGTAATGATGCCCTGTGTTGTTCCATATTCGTCTAAGACGAGAAAGATATGTTCTTTCTTCTTTAAAAACTCATCAAGTATTTCAGCAATTGAATCCTCAGGGCTTACAGTAGATAATTCAGAAATTAAATCTTCCATAGTGATATCTGTTTCTCCTTCACCATATAATTCCATAATTTTGCTTCTAAAAACAACACCTATTATATCATCAAGATTTTTTTCTCTAATAGGTATTCTGGAGAAAGGAATTGGTGAATGCTCATCTACAATATCTCCAACCTTATCATTACGGTGAAAAGTTAGCATAACAGTACTAGGAGTCATCACATCTTCCGCAAGAATTTTGTCCATAGTTAATAAATTTTTAATCACTTGAGTTTCTTGTTTTTCAAGTGCACCCTGAGTTTCTCCCATTTCAGCTACAGCAATCATTTCTTCACGTGTCATTTCCTTTTGGTCTTCATTTCCTTCAGATATTTTTCTGGAGAAACTATTCAAGATAACGACAATTGGCCACGTAATCCATATCATTAGATCTAAAAGATATGCTGAACTTGAGGCTAATTTTTTCCAATATATTGCTCCCAATGTTTTTGGTATAATTTCAGAAAAGACCAGTATTAATATCGTAAGAACTATTGACGCCGCTGTAAACCATTCATTACCTAATTTATTAAATTCAGATCCCACACCAGCAGCTCCAATTGTATGTGAAATAGTGTTAAGGGTTAATATTGCAGCTAAAGGGACATCAATATCTTCTTTTAATTCTTTTAGTCTCTTTCCACTCCTTTTATCATCTTTACGTAGGATTTCTATATGAGACCAAGTTACAGATAAGATTATAGCTTCTAAAAGTGAACATAAAAATGACACCCCTAGTGCTAAAATAAGGAAAATAGTTATTCTTCCCCATTCAAGTTCAGGATTTCCTAAATCTTCTATTAAATTTGAAACAATAGATAATAAATTCAACAATTTACTTACTACCCTCCCGTAATGTATGTTGCAAATACAGATAGCACATCAAGTGGTTAATCAATTCCTAGAAACCCCTGATATGAATTGCCCTTTTGGGCCTTATACACATAAATGTCTAAAGAAGTCTGTTTATTAGTACTTTTGTTTATTAAAATTCTTTTTTTTGCACAAATCATTATAATGGTGCCTTCTACGGCTGCTTTATGGCTCGTTTCCCTGAAGCTGAAGCACGCTTGTTTCAAAAAAAGGTGTGTATGAAGTGCAATGCCACAGCAGGCTGGAAGGCAGAAAAGTGCAGAAAGTGTGGTTACAAAGGTCTTAGAGGTAAGGCTAAAGAACAACGTGGTAAGTAGTTCAATCAATTATTTTTGTTCCATTTGGAGTTCCAACAATTATTTTTGTTGCCATATTGATGAATAGTCCTGTACCTACTACACCATTAATTCCCATTAACTTTTTATCAAGTTCTCTAGGATTTTCTATTCCTTTTGCAAATTTACAATGGTAAATGTAATTTTTGTTGTCAGTTACAAATGGAAGTGAATCAGGTTTAATTCGCAATTCAACAGTACATCCTAATTTAGTTATTTCTTCCTTTGCTCGTTCATGTTTCTGAATAGAAACCTCAACAGGAAGAAATCCTACACCTAATTTTCCAACAATTTTTGATTCATCAACAATAATAATCAATTCTTTAGCTTTATTTTCTACTTTCTTTTCTCTTAACAAAGCTCCTCCTAAGCCTTTGATTAGTGACAAATCGGGAGATACTTCATCTGCACCATCAATTGCAATGTCTATTGCATCTGCATCATCAATGCCAATTAATTTAATTCCCAAATTTTCAGCTTGATTCTTGGTTTTAATAGATGTTGGCATTCCAATAATTTGAAAATCTTTAGATAGTTTTTGGCCTATAAGATCAATAGCAATCTTAGCAGTAGAACCAGTACCTAAGCCAACAACCATCCCGTTTTTGATAAGTTTCACAGCCTCTTTTGCGGCATTAAATTTAGAAGTATCGTGTTTCAATAGTATAGTCCGCTTTCAGGTTCAGAAATATCAGAATCATCTAAACGGTTTCTAATTTTTTCTAGAGCTTCTGTAAAATTCTTATAATTAGTTTGGGTTTTATTATCTTTGATAGCTTTCATTCCAGCTTCAACACAAAGTGCTCTTAGGTCTGCGCCTGAGAATCCTTCAGTTTTTGCGGCTAATTTTTTGTAACTTACACCTTTAGCAATTTTCATTGGTTTACTGTGTATCTTTATTATTTTTTCCCGTGCTTCTTCTTCAGGTAACGGGATTTTAATAATTCTGTCAAATCTTCCAGGTCTCAAAAGAGCTTCATCCAAAATATCAGGTCTATTCGAAGCTCCCATTATGGAAACTTGTCCTCTTGGTGTAAATCCATCCAGTTCACCTAATAATTGCATCAAAGTTCTTTGTACTTCTCTGTCACCAGTAGTTCCTACATCCATTCTTTTAGCTCCAACAGCGTCTAATTCATCGATAAAGATTATACTTGGAGCTCTTTCTTGAGCCAATTGGAAAAGTTCACGGACTAATCTGGCACCTTCTCCGATATATTTTTGGACTAGTTCACTGCCTATGAGTCTTATGAATGTTGCATTTGTAGCATTGGCTACAGCTTTAGCCATCAAAGTTTTTCCTGTTCCAGGAGCCCCTACTAGGAGAACTCCTTTTGGAGGTTCAACTCCAACTTTGATGAAACTCTCAGGTTTCAACATAGGTAGTTCTACAGTGCTTCTTAGTTCATCCAATTCTTCGATTAACCCACCTATATCTGAGTATTTCTCAGTGGGTTTTTCATCAACTTCAGCGCCCATTACTAAAGGATCCTTAGTAGAAGGTAAGGTTTCTAGAACTGCAAGGGTTTGTCTATGAAGGGCCACTCTGTCACCTATTTCCAATTTTTTCTTATCTATTCCCTCTGAGATATGTACTACAAAATCAGGGCCACTACTCGACTTAATTCCTACACGTCCATCTTCAAGGAGGTCTCTAACAGTTCCAATCACTTGTGGAGGTGCTCGTAACCTTGCAAGTTCTCCTTTTAGATGTGCATTTTCTCTTTTCATTCTGGAAACATCAGCTTCCAGTTCTCTCTTTTCAGATTCAAAACGCTCAGTTTCTTCAATTAACCATTTATCCAAATCCTCACCCTTTCCAGATGAAGACACTCCGCCATCATTTTCTTCACTAGGCACTTTTTATCACTAAACATTTAATTGGGTCAGATATATATCAGTTGTGACTTGATATGTTATGCGAAATGTGTGGGGCCGAATCTGTAAGTTTAGAGTCACGTAAAGTTTCAGGCACAGTTCTAAGAGTTTGTACATCCTGTGCAGGTATGGGTAAAGAAACATCATACAGAGAATCAGTGGGTCACAGGGCTTTTGTTGCGCAAACACTTGAAAAAAGAGAGCAGAAAACAAGGTACAAGGATATTTCTTCTGAGGACAAGGTGTTGATTAGTAATTATGGTAGTGTAGTGCGTAAAGCTAGAGAGAAAAGGGGTTTAGATCATAATGCGTTAGCTTTGAAAATATCCGAAAAAAAATCAATAGTTACATCTGTAGAATCGGGAAATATACGGCCAAATGAGAAATTAGTTAGGAAATTAGAAAATTTTTTGAAGATTAATCTTATGGAGGTTGTTGAAGAATCATCTACTTCATACAAAATAGGTTCAAAGAAAAATTTAACTATGGGTGATTTAATTAATCAAGCTATGGAAGAGTAATAAGTAAAACAGACACAAAATCTTTTTTACCAACATTTAGACTTAAGATTACATGGGATTGCTAGGCCGTCAATTAAAATTAGAGCGAGAATCAGAAGATTCTTTACTTCTAGCACTTTCAGCTTTGACATTTACAATCTCACTTTTCGCAGGATACCAAGAAGGAGGTATTGGGGCACTTGTTTCACTTCCTTTATTTGGTATTGAATTTCATTTAATTTCCACTCCACTTTGGATTTTTTCAGGATTATTATGTATGTTTTGTTTACAACAGTTATTTCATAAAATATGGACACATGGTGTTTGGTTAATTGGAATATATTGGTTGACAGCTATTGGAACAATTTTGTTATTTGTTATGTTTGATCATGGATATGTTTGGTTTGTAGCAAGTCTTATTCTTTTGTTTTTAGCGCTTTTTATAATGTATTGGATGATTTTGGAAATATATGCATTAAGGCATAATATCATTAGAGAAGTGCCCGAAGCAAAATCATTGAGTTTAACTGATTGGTTATTTTCAGTCCCTTTATTCTTTTTGTTCACATTTATTAGCTATTACTATTATAGTAAACTTTACATGGGAGAAAGTGGTTGGTTTACTTTTGGATATTCATCGGAAGGATATATTTTATTTCAGTTTTTGATTTTCTTTTCAGGATTGTATATATTGTATATTCCACAAAATTTACTCGGAGATTATCTTGAATATAGTGATTTAGACATTAACACCAGTTTTAATGTTAACAGAGAAAAAGTGGAAAAAAGGTTGTTAGATTATACCAAAAGTATAGATCAAGGTAAGATTCAAGCAACATTGGTTGACTTGTATAAAATGGCTGAGGGTGATGGTGAGACTTGGTCACAATTGGGTGAGTTTTATCCAGATTGGAGTATTGAAGAAATTAAGCTTTTTATTACAATGCTTGAAGAGTTAAATGAAAAGTGATTCATTTTTTGAAACAGCACAAAGTATTATATAGAATTTAATCTAGAATAGCTTTAGTATGTGTTGAATAACACATATAATTGTGCCATTGAGCATAAGGAAATTCAATCATGAGTGACATGAATAAACCCGAAATGACCGCCCAAGTACTAGTTGCTGTAGGAGCAGTATTTTTGTTAATATCTGCATACGTTATGGGAGTATATATTCCAAATCAAAAAGAACTATCTGATGATTTTGAAAGTCGTACATCCTTCGATGGAGATATGACATTGTTTGATTCAGGAGCATCAGCAACATTACAAGGTGATTACGATGCTAATAATGCATTGATTTCCTATTCTGCTGAAGATGGTACCAATGCTGAGATTGTGGCTACAGCAGATCCATCAAAAAGTGATGATGAAAAAACTTTTTATAATTTTAATGCTTCAGCATTTAGCTCAGCTGATAAGACTGAAGAGAATAGAATTTTAACTTTCACTGACTATAATAATTATGTTGATAGAACAACTTGGGAATCTAAGAGTGCCGATGACGCAGATTCTGAGTGGGGATATTCATTATGGAATCCAAACGAGCTTCCAGAAGCTAAAGATACACCATATCCTAATCCTTTCGTTTCTACTCATACAAACAATTATGTTTATGAGGGTGAAGAAAAGGTTAGCGGCATAGATTGTTACAAATACTCTGCAGATGAAAAATTTGCTTATTCTAGCGAAAGTATTTTGGCATTAAAAGCTGCCTTTGATGGTTTCCTTCCTGAAGGTTTAGATGGAACTTCAGCTGGTGAGATGATTTACCACGAAGAGATTTGGGTTGGAAAAGAAACAGGTCAGGTTGCAGACAGGAAATTAGATATTACTGTTAACTTTATTCCAGATCCGCGTTTAGCAGGTAGTTTCTTAGCAACAGAATCCTATGTTTCACAAATTCAATATTCAGGAACTTTGGATGGACAGAACATAACTGCAGATAGAACAACTGCAGCTATTGCAGGAACAACAGTGACTGGAACTGACAGTGCATCTGGTGCTTCACGAAATTATCTTGATGTAATGGGAACGTTAACAGTTCTTTTTGATGATGGAACAACTGAAGAAAAGGTTAATTCAACTTTAACAATTGATACTCAGACACAATATGTCCAAATACCTCTCGGAGATGGCGAATACATGGACATGGGTTCAGCCTTCTTTGGTATTGGTTCAGCATGTAACCCTTCTGATGTAAATGAAACTTTTATTTATGGAAATTTGTTTTTAACTACATATTTCAATACATATAAGTGTGTAGAATCAACAGCAATTCCTGGTTTCATAATTCCGTCAGCAGGAGTCATGGGAACTACTAATGCTAATCATTATCAATCTGTAGAAACTGATGTATTTTACGGATACCTTGACCAAGATGGTGACAGTGTAGCAGATACACCAAGCCTTCCTGTATTTGATCCAGTATCTGGTTATTGTATGAATGCAATGTGTCCAGATAGGCAGTGGTCTAGTCTTATTGCATATGCACTAACTTTGACTGCACTTGGCGAAGATGCCTTACAAATTCCAATTCAGTCAGATTCTAGTATGGATCTTCCAACTTTAGGTACTGCACAAATGGTTATTGATGGAGATGCATTAATGGGTAGTCAATACCACCCTATTGTTCAAGCAGGTTTCACAGACATTGATGCTTACGCTGCAAGTCTTGGTTTGACTAATCCAGATGGTTCTGCAATAACATATGCAGATATGCCTTTTGTTATTAATGCAACCGCTTCAGCTGGCTTTCAGCTCCCTCAACTTGGTGGTGTAGATTGTGCACTTGGTTCAACTTTCCATCCGTTAGTTCAGGCAAGTTTAGCAGCAATTCCAGGCTATCAGGCTTTATGTATTGATTTTGATGGAAGCGCTACTTATCCAGAAATTTGTGGTGTTATTGCAGCATGTAATTTTAGTGGAACTGGAGGTACTGACCAATTTGGCTCAGATTTCCATCCTTTCTTCCAGGCATCACTAGCTGAAATCCCAGGATATGAAACAATGCCATTCCATACAGAAGGAGGTATGTCACTTCCTTATCCAGGTGATTTAGCTTGTGTTGGGTCAGGAGTTTGTGTTATGGGTTCATCTATAACACATCCACTAGTTACAGGTATACTTTCTCAAGTTATGGTTGGACTTGGACAAGATGCAGCAAATTATACGATATATCCTTGGGTTCTTTCCGATAACATGACTTTGCCAGTTCCAGGCAATCTTAGTATGTTTGAGAATGGTACTGCAAAATTATCTGCACAATTCCATCCTTTGATTCAAGCAGAGCTAGCTGTTACAGCAGATTATGGAGTTAATTTATCTGCAACTCCTTGGGCACTTGGCTCTCAGATGTTCTTACCAACTCTTAATGAAACTGGTGAATACATTTATGGATTGATGGTTGGCTTTGATGGTTGTCCAACAATGTGTTACAATGTTACAGCAGATCCTGCAGTTGCAGGTGCAGCCGGAATTTTAGGTAATCGTTCAAATCCAGTAGATCCAACCTCTTGGGTTTATGATCCAAATTGTACAATGGGAGATTATAACGATACTACTGGAACATGTGTATTTGGAATAGGTGTTTTCGCTAGTTTCCAGGATGCTCCACTGTCTTTGGACAGTTATATGCCAGCTATAGATTATTATCCGTTACCTAAAACTAGTGTTGCAAATCTTCCAGTAATGCTTGATGCTAAGCTTCCTTTAATGGATAATGATGCAGCTTTACCAGTAATTCAACCTCAAACTCTTCCAATGTACATGGATTATGAAGAAAATGTTTGGGTTGATCCAATTACAGGAACTGTAC
>CAZVIT010000042.1:0-8266 GCA_964626865.1 uncultured archaeon
TGTCAAAAATACCATTATGTCTACTACATTAGACATCGACAAATTTGCAGCTTTGAGTATTGCATTTACATTGCTAAAAACTGCATGAGTTTGAGATTCAATACCTTCTGGTATTTCGTCTGTTTCTGGATGCCTTGGACCTACGCCAGAAAGGAAAACTAAATCTCCTCTTGCCTCTTTGGCATGCACATATGCACCCACTGGTTTAGCTGCTTTATCTGTATTAATCGCCATCTTTTTCCTCTAATGGCCCCATTCCTGGTTGATCGTAAAAATCTAAAACTTCTCTATCGCCCTTGTAAAATTCAGGGTCATCCTCATCATACTCTAGATCACCTGCTGTATCTTCTGCCGGAGTTAAGGTTACAACTGCTGCACCAGTTCCCCAAATAGGTTCATAAGCCAATACATTTCCATCATATAAATTATTTTGACCCATTATCGAAGCCATTATCCAAAATGGTTTGAAACTAACAACCTTTGGAACTCTAGCTTCATCATGAAATTGCCTTGACAACTGTGAAACATCTTCTAATCTGCCCTTTTCTAAATATTCAAGAAATTTTGAATTCCATTCATGATCCTTGAGTGAATGAATTCTATCCTCTTTAGAATCTATTTCTACAGTGTGCAATCTATTGGACAATGCTGAAACCACCACTGCAGCAGCCTTTTTTCCACTTGCATCTATCGCATCTCGTATTGATTTACCAAGAACTATGGTTTCTGCGCGATTTGCATACATATTACTAGATACAATGATTGCAGGCAAATTATTATCTGGATTCAACAATTTGAGAGCTACAATTGAGCCTGTATCTATTGGGAAACCATAATAGGAAACTGTACGGGCATGTAATCCACGTTCTTTGCATTTGGTAACTGCTAATTCAGCAAACTCAGGATCCATCCTAAATTTGTAATCAATGCTTCCTAAATCATGAAACTCTTCATCCACAAAAGTCCATTCAGGTTCTGGATATGCCTGAATTTGATGGCCTAATATTGATGGCCAAAACGTACTATAGAGTACTAGAATTTCAGCTCCACTTTCTTCAATTTCTATTCTAGCCTTATCATAAGCATCCCGAACTCTTTGCCATCCCTCATTCTTCTCTGGACAAAGAAGTGGATGGGGCAATCCTGGAACTAAAATTCCCTTACAGACGTTATCTTCTCTCATATTTTGGCCATTTTAGGATCCCAACCAATTATTGCATTACCAGTACCTATTACTGTTCCATATGCGTGCACTGTAGCCTTATAATCTGGAAAACCTAAAGCACTCATTAACCAAGTTAAACATCCTGCTTCAGTTTCAGCAACTGTCTGCTCAGTAAAGTCAGGCAACAAATCAATCATTTCTTTTGTTTTACCATCCTTCATTAAATTTATCATTTTCATATCCCAAAGATATTGATTATGATTTGTTACATGTTCTTTACTCATATCTTCTGGAACTTCAGGCTCAGTAGTAAAATGCCGATGCGATAAGGAATTACTAGATAACAATAAAGCTCTCTTACCTGATGCTTCTACTGCTTTGCGAGTTGCTTCACCTAATTTTATCATATTAGCTTGCATTAATTCTGAATTAAAATAAAATTTAGATCGATTAGAAGATATACAAACTATTGGCTTATCCCATTTTGGATTAACTAAATGACAACTAGTTATGGTTCCATAATCTATTCTAAAATCAGGATTTTCCATCATTTTTACAAGTAGGCCCGAATCAGCTGCGTTATCGTGTATGGCTTTAGATAATTCGATATCTACTGTTAAATCATAATTGTATCTAAACAAATTGGGAAAAATAGGGTCTACTGATAATGACTTGAATTTTTCAACGCCTAAAAAATGTGTGCCAACAAATGTTGCCCAATGTGGAGTATGAACTATAATTACATCATAATCTTTTTCTGATAAACTATCTCTTAATCTTTCATAACCCCAACGAAGTTCTTCCCAACCCCCTTCTGAAGTAGCTTCATTTTGAGGTGGATTCTCTGCATAAACTAGGTGTGGGGGGTGTGGCGCTAAAGCACCCATTACTATTTCCCCTTTAGACATGTTTAGACATTTAAACCCAGTTATAAGACAATTAGGTTAGATAAAAATTTATTTTAATCTTTAACACAAATATTTACAGGCTGTGAAAAAAAACCTAAACTCCAACGGCCTCCTTCTGTTCCAACTCCACTGTCTTTAACTCCTCCAAAAGGTACACGTAAATCTCTGTGTAACCATGTATTAACCCAAACCATTCCTGTTTCAATTTTTTCAGCTATATTCTTTCCTTTGACTAAATCAGAAGTCCAAACAGAACCTGCTAATCCATAATCTGTACAGTTGGCCATTTCAATAGCTTCTTCCTCAGATTCAAATGAGTGTAAAGTCACTACTGGGCCAAATATTTCTTCTGTAGCAGTTCTACTTTGGTAATCTAAATTAGAGATTACTGTGGGTCGTAAGAATGCACCTTTATCAAATGGAGAATCAAGATTAGGACGTTCACCACCGCATAATATTTCTCCACCTTCTCTCTGAGCTAAATGAATATAAGATTCTACCTTATCTCTATGAGCAAATGATACTAATGCACCTAAATCTGATTTATCTGATGAGGGGTCTCCTACATTCATTGCGTCTACATAATTAACAAATTTTTCAACAAATTCCTCCCAAATTTTATCTGAAATCAAAATTCTACTGCCGCAAAGACAAACCTGTCCCTGATTAAGAAAACCTGATCTAGCAATTTCAGGAATTGCTGAATCCAGATTTACATCATCCAAAACTATTGTTGCATTTTTCCCACCTAATTCTAAACTTAACTTTTTGAACATTGGAGAGGCTGTTTCAGCTACCTTTTTCCCAGTAATAGTTCCTCCTGTAAACGAAATCAAATTTACTTTAGAATGTGCAACTATAGTTTGTCCAGCTTCATGACCTAAGCCATGAACTATATTCACAACGCCTGCTGGTAAACCAACTTCATGAATTACTTCTGCAAGAAGATTAGCAGTTAATGGAGTTAATTCTGACGGTTTTGCGACTACAGTATTGCCCATAACTATTGCTGGTGCAATTTTCCAAGAAAGAAGATAAAGAGGTAAATTCCACGGAGTTATCAAACCTGCAATACCTACTGGCTTCAAAATAACATGATTAGTCGCATCATCCATCTCAAATTTTTCTTCGGCATAATCCTTACTAAATTCTGCAAAAAAACGAAAGTTTGCAACTGATCTTGATGCATCTACAGCTCTTGCCAATTTAATTGGTTTACCTGTATCTAATGATTCCAATTTAGCTATATCCTCAGAACGAGCCTCCAAAGCATTTGCTATTTTTTCTAACCAACTTCTTCTTTCATCTAAACTCAAAGTACTCCAAGAATTACGAGCTTTTTCAGCTGCAAACACAGCAGCCTCAACATCATTTGCCTTTGATCGAGGAATTTTAGCTATTATTTCACCTGTAGCAGGGTTTACATCCTCAATAGTTTCTTGAACACTTACAAAATTCCCATTTACATAATTTTGAACAATAATCATTCTGTACTCTTGTAATCCTCTGGATTGAAATACCAACGATCATTATCCGGATCCCATTCATCCCAAGTTGGAATATCTTTTAACTTTTCTAAATATTTTTCAGGTACAACTCCAGGAACTAGAAATGCTTTTTGCCTTCTAAGTGGATATGGATTTCTCAATTCCATTCCTAAGACACCCAAAATCCCTCTTGCAACATACCATGTAGCTTGAGGATTCCAACCATGTGCTATTTTGACAACTACTCCAAGTCCTTCTGGATAATCATCATGAATTATGGATAAGCCAAGCAATCCATCTGCACCTTCTTTAGCAATTACCTTACCATTACATGTTTTTATTATGGTTGTATCTAATCTATTGAAACCACCTACTAAATCTGGATTTTTGATTATAGATTCCCAAATCCAATTTTCATCCTTTTCTTTAGCTAAACCTGCATAACACGCAGCCAATTCATTTACCGTATTTGATAAAGTCGGAAAACCATCTCCATCGCGTGCAATTCTTTGAGGATTCCAATCTTTGCCTAAATAATGCCTTATTTCTTCTAAAAATGCAAAGAAAAATGGATGGCTAGGTAATGTGTATCCTGCTCTATTCCAACCTTTCCTGCGACAACCCAAAAGAATAGCTGCATGTTGGCCTGATGAATTAGAATACCAACGTCTTGCTCTTCGAACTTGACGTCCGAACTGAACTAAGGGTAAGTCTAAAGGTGTCTGCATTAATCCCCAGTCTGATTGTGGAAGAAGTGACTGAGCTGCTTTAACATGCTCTGAAGTTCCGTTATGACTCGCAACAGAAATTGCCTTTTGTTCCCAATTTAAATCTGATAATTCTTCAGCGAAAACCTTGAGCATTAATGGTTTCATCATAGAACGTCCATAGCAAAGTACATTTCCACCAAAACTATGGATGTTTTTACCACCACTATACCAAGCTACAGCTCCATGAATAGTTGTTTCACTAACTCCATTTCTTCTGTAATCTACTAAGGGTTCCCACTCAACATCTCTACCTGTAGGAATATCTCCCTCCGTATCCCCTAAAGGACTACTAGGATAAAGATCTTTGATATCTGTGGGGTGACTCATTTTATCAATTCCTTAACACGAGGTACAACCTTATTCATGAAAGCTTCCATGTTACGTATCACCCTAGGACTATCATGATTGAAAAAATCAAACCAAGCCATAATGCAATCCTCTGGATGGAATCTTTTCGCTATTTGTTGTGCTACTTCTTCTACATTTCCAATTACAGAATTATCGGCTGCCTTTGATACCTTATTAGGATCTATAGTTCCTTCCAAAGCTCCCCAATAAGAACTTAGTGATTCTTTAGCTTCTTGTTTTGCAAATTTAGTTCTCTCCGAATCTGATAAATTAGGCTCATCATTTAGAAAAACCATTAATGTTCTAGGCATATAATTTCTTTTCCATTTCCCACCTTCTGAATTGAAATGTCTAGCCATTCTTTCATGTGTTGCTTCAATGACTTCAGGAGGCGTTATGGATAAATTAAATACTTTAACAGGTCTGATTATGTTAACTGCTTTCTGAAGATGCGGATCATGAGAACCTAAAATCAAATCTAGCAATTCTCTATTCCATGATTGAGGAATATTCTTGACGTCCTCAAAAATATATCTATTTGGAATTCTGATTTCATCCGGCGCACTCGAAAGCGAATCTCTTTCGAGTACTGCTTCTTGAACACGCTGCCAATCATCATGACTGCGGAAATTAGACCTTGTAAGAATTGTTTTTCTTATGTTATCACTATTGACTGTGTCTCCATTCAATAATTTTAAAAATATTTCACAAGCTTCAGCAAAAATTTGACCTCTCAAAGCTGGCCATGCTGCTTCCTCAACAATATCCCTTGGAACAATCCCATAAGGCCTAGCCATAAATTCAAATCTACCTGCCGAAAAACCAATACGCAATTTTCTCTTTTCATCTTTATTCATACCATGTAAGGCTAGAAATGCACCCACTCTTTCAGCAATTCCTACAGGCCCCCCGTGTGTTAAAAGACTCATAACTGCTGAACCTACCTCAATATTGCTAGTTCGGGCAAACATCAAATGTGCTAATTGGAAAAAATCAGTGCATAAACCAACTTCACCCTGCCAATGAGGAACTACTGGATTTTTGTTATTCTTCTGAACTTCTGTTGATAAATGAGCTTGAGCTACCCAAGCAGTTCCAAATCCCAAATTATCTGCTGATTCTAATTGTTCAAAGAAATTAGAATACATAGTATTCTCATCTGGCACAATTCCCTCTACTGGGGTTTGAGCAATAGAAAGAAAAATGTCAAAATCCATTAAATTGAACCTGTTCTTCCACCATCAACTGGAATACTTGTACCCCTAACAAAACTTGCTGCAGGTGATGAAAGAAAAGCTACTACTTGACCCAACTCAGACGGATCTGCTAAACGACCCTCTGGAACTGTGCTTAACCATGCATTCTCAACTTCCTCTTGACTTATGCCTTTTTGTTCTGAAAGTGTTTTCTTTAATTCTGTAAGTCTTTCAGTGTTCGTAAAACCTGGCAAAACATTGTTTATTGTAATCTCAGGAGGCAATTCTTTGGATAATGTTTTTGACCATGAAGCCATAGCGCCTCTAATTGTGTTACTAACTCCTAATCCAGGTATAGGCTCCTTGACTGATGTTGAAATAATATTAATTATCCTGCCATAATTTGAAGACTTCATACCTTCTAAAAGTAGCTGAACTAAAGTTTGTGAAGCTAAAACATGTCTAAGAAACGCTTTTTCAAAATCATGAGGTTGAGCTTCAATGAGTGGGCCTGAAGGAGGGCCTCCTGAATTATTTATCAAAATCTGAAATGGGCCATTGGTTTCTATTTCTTTACTTACTAAACTTTTCAAAGAATCTAAATCTTCTAAATTACAAGAAATTGAATTATTTCCCGAAGCACTACGAGATATAATGATTACTTCAGCTCCATTTTCTTCAAGAGAAGCTGCTGCTGCTTTCCCTATTCCACTTGTGCCTCCGCAAACTAGTGCTCTTTTACCTTCTAAATTTATCATTTATTTCCCTTTAAATTCATAGAATTCTGGATTAATAAGTTTAGGTAAAGAATCTTTTTTGATTAAAATGCTCCGTACTAGCCATAAATCAATAAAAACTCTAAATTTAGTAGTCATGTCTAAATAATCTACACCTGAGGAACCGCCAGTCCCTATTCTTCTACCTATCATTCTCTCAACCATACGGGCATGTGAGGACCTCCAAAGTACCATGGCCTGCTCAAGTTCAATAAGTTTGGAAATCAATTTTCTTGGCCATGCCAAAAGTGGAAGTGAACGGTAGGATTCAATGAAAAGCAAACCTGCTCTTCTTCTACGTGTTGTTGCATCAACCTCAAAAAAATCACTAACTTCTTGATTTGTTTCAGGATATTGTGCTTTATGAGCTTGAGTGTATTGATCGATAAAATCATTAACTGATGATACGTCACTATCTAAACCCAATGTGGAGCCTTGAATTGGAGTTCGACCTAGCCATTCACAAGTCACATCGTACAAGGATTTTTGTTTAGAATCTAATTTCTTGCCAAATGGCTTTCCATCTACCCACTTTTGTCCCATAAGATTTTCCATTTTTCTCATTTGAAACGATTCAAAACCTGAAGCCGTACCTAATTCATCTCTAAAATTCAAAAAATCTTGAGGTTCAAGTGTCTCCATAACCTTCCACTGCATTGACATTAGTTTGAATGTTTCAATAACTCTTTCCATATGATGTACAGCTTGTGGAAGGTTTTCTTCCTCGACAAAATCCGAGGACAAAATATCTCTTGTGCATTTTAATTCATTAATTATTAATTTAAACCATAATTCAAAATTCTGGTGAACTAAAATAAAATGTAACTCATCATTACTGATTTCACGAGTTCCTCCCTCGACACCAGTCTGTAATTTGAGCAATTCCTCTAATCTCAGATATTCTGAATATGTTGGGGACATTAATGCCCAATAAGGATTGTATATTATATCGACTGCGTTTGGGGGAGTATGTTAATCTGGGCACATGGTTTGTGGGGAAGTCCGAATGGAAGCAAGGTAACTGCTATCAGAGAAAGCGGAATTGAAGTTCTTTCACCCGATTTTAATAATATGGAATTAGTGGAAAGAATAGAAATACTAAATGAACTTGTATCGAATGAAGAGGTTATTCTTGCAGGTTCAAGCTACGGGGGTTTAGCATGTGCATTAGTTGCTCAACAAAATCCTGAGCAGATTAAGGGAATGTTGCTTCTAGCCCCAGCGCTGCATTTACCTGAACATCCCAATGACAAACCTGAAAAATTAACTGCACCTACTAACTTCCCAATTACAATAATACATTCAACTACTGATGAAATTGTGCCGATCAGTGCCAGTAAGGATTACATAGAAAGATCTGGAAAAAATCTTAAGCTAATTGAAGTTGAAGACAGTCATGTTTTAGAGAATTCAATCAAACTTATTATTTCTGAAACAAAAAAGTTGCTTAATTGCTGAAATCTTTTACTTTTTCAACAAGATCCATTCTTCTTAGACGCCAAATTCCATACGGAGTGATGGCTAATGATATTATTATGACTGTAGCAATCAAGAAAAGAATGATATTTAGACTAGGTACAACTGTAATATAGAAAGTCCAAGAAGAAAATTCACCA
>CAZVIT010000043.1:0-8029 GCA_964626865.1 uncultured archaeon
GGTCATGGTCGTGGTCATGGTCGTGGTCATGGTCGTGGTCATGGCCATGATGATGATTTTCTATTCCCAAAATATTTGCACAGGCAATATTTACTACTAAACCAATAATTGCAACAACAATGGCTTCCATGAACTGAATTTCTGTTGGGTTAATTATTTTGTCAATTGATTCATATCCTATATACAATGCTACTAAACCTAGAACTATTGCAGAAGCAAAACCTCCAAGAGCCATTACGGAATCTCTCTTACCTTTAACTAAATCTTCAGTTCTGGCATAATAATAGGCATATAATGTAATTCCTAAGGCTGCTGCATGAGTTCCCATATGCCACCCATCTGCCAAAAGCCCCATAGACTTAGTAACAATTCCTGCATATATCTCTACTACCATTGTAACTAAAGTAATAACTACAACAACTCGAGTTTTTTGTTCAGAATCGTCATCTACAGAATGATGGTGGTGATGTCCTGACATTATAATTACCAGTTAGCGGTGGAGGAAAAACGCTTTGTCTCCTTCTAACCTAACAAAACCAGTTCTCTCAAATTGTACTACTGAAGTATCTAATTCCTCTAGATTATCTTCTACTAAACCATCCGAAATTGTGCCGTCTGGATAATACAATTTTATCTCTTTACTTTCTGAGCACCATTGAAAAATAGGTATGCCCTTCTTGTGCTCGAAACCAGAAAATTCTAAGGTGTTGCCATTTATCTTAACATTACAAAGATTCTTCAAACGTATCTCTGAAGCATCCTCTATTATGCTTAAATCACCACCTGGCAAGTATATTTTTGAACCTGACTTTATAGATTCAACTCTGTTACCTAATTCTTTTTTATCGGGATGCCAGGGAGCCTCTTTCATAATTTTCTTTTCTGATTTAAAAATGAATTCTTTAGGTTCAGAAACAAAAAATAATCTTCTACTTTCCGCATCGATTAAATCCTTATTCATTGCATCAAAATTTTGCCATGAAAACTTAATGTCTACTTCTTTAATTCCTGAAGCTTCCCAATATTTTAGAAACGTCTGTGCTGAATACCCTCGTCTAGCCAAGGCTTGGATTGTTGCCAAACGACAATCTGACCAACCAGTGTATTCTCCGTCTTCAATTGATTGGCGAACTTTACTTGTTTTAAGATTTGTTTTGGGTATTGACACTAAACCATAGTGAATGAACTCTGGTTTCTTCCAACCCATATATTTGTAAATCCACTTTTGCTTTTCTGTGTTATTAAGATGATCTTTTCCTCTCAGTACATGTGTGATTCCTAGACGATAATCATCTATGGCAACTGCAAAATTATAAAGGGGCCAAAGTCGATATTTAGTTTTTTGTAACGGATGTGAATCCTCAACTACTCTAAATGCAACAAAATCCCTTAACGCTGGATTTGGATCTTCTAAATCTGTTTTGATTACAACAATGCCCTTGTCTTTAGACAATAATGATTCGAATTCAGCCATTTGCACCTCAGGATTTCTATCTCTATCAGGATGTGCCTTTTTCTGACGCTTTAAATCTCTCCATTCTTCAGCATCTGATTTAGTTACGTATGCTCCACCTTCTGATATAATTTTACGAATGTCCTCATAATATATTTCAACTCTCTCTGATTGGATTACCACTTCATCTGCTTCAATCCCTAACCACATTAAATCTTCTGAGATTAAATTATAAGCCTCTGGATCTATTGCAGTAGGATTAGTATCTTCTAAACGTAAAATTAATTTTCCATTATAGCGCTTTTTGTAATAATTATTCAAGGCCAATGCACGAGTGTGACCTAAATGAAGGGGGCCACTTGGACCTGGAGCAAAACGTAGTATTACCTTTCCATTTTTATTCAAAGGTGGCAACTCTTTAGTTTCCACTTTTTCTTGCTTTTTCTTTTTAGGAATATAGGATCTTAAATCTTCTGAATCTATAGAATTGGCCTCTTCAATAACGCCATCAATAATAAGCATTAATTCTTTAGCTTGATTGCGGAACTCAGGGTATTTTGCCATTGCTTTACCAATGACACTCTTAGCTTTAGCCTCTCCATATTGGGCAGCTTCAATTTTGGCTAGTTCCAAAAGCTTACTTTTGACCCTTGACACAATTGCTGAGAGAAGGGGGGGTTTAGGTCTTTTACTAGCTACAAAATCTTTTATTTACTCCTTTGGAATCCAAACTTTGTGAGGTTAGCCTTAGCAGTAGCTGTAATGTTTTTGTCAATCGGATGTATTGACATACCTGCAATGAACGGGTTATTGGACCGAATTGTTCCTGAAGAAGAGAAAACATACTCTACTTTTGAGGTCTGGAATATACAAGGTAATTTTGCTCCAGATCCAAACCAAGACCAGGAAACTGTAACGAAAGCCTTCGAAGAAATTGCAAAGGACCCTTTACAATTTCAAAAACCTCTACAAAATCTTTCTTGGGAGGTAAATACACATGTATTTATTATTGAAAGTGAATGGGATGCAAAATATGTGGAACTTGTATTAAATGTAACTTATAAGATTATTGGAGGAAATCAACCAGGTGAAGGACCTGCTGGAACTTTAGACTTCAGCCTAATTGATCCTACTGGAGGAGAACATGGGGATGGTTATGAAATAGTTACATGGAATAATCAGATAAATGAAAGACTTTTCGTTTTGCCCCCAATATATGGTACTTGGACTATATTTATTTCAGGTTCTGGTTTTGAGGGAGTGTCTGGTGCAGTTTATTCTGGAGAATATGACATTAAAGTAAAAAGTGAGAAATTAAATTAAACTATCAACTATCAAAATAAACCCAATTATTAGACAATAAGGAGTGAAATAATGAAATTGTTGATTATTGATTATTTTGAGAAGGATCTTGATAGATAAAAAACTAGAGATTACCGAAAAAATAAAACCTAATACTATAGATAACAAGCCAACTTCTTCCAAAGTATTTTCAGCTTGGTTTAGTTTTAGTAATGTAGCACCTATAATTGCTGGAATAAAAATTAGAAATGAAAATTTAGCTGCTTTTATTGGCTCCAATCCAAATATTCGAAGAAATGCAATTGTAGTTCCTGAACGAGAAATGCCTGGAAGAATAGATAATCCTTGGACTATACCTATATAAAATCCTTTCAAAAATGAAATATCATTAAAATCTAAACTATGATTATATTCTCTGGAATGCCAAATTACAGCTCCAGTAATAATTAAGCAAAAACCCACTAAATGCATTTTATTATAAAAATTTTCAATAATTTCTCCATCAAACATTAGGCCAATAAATGCTGTTGGTATTGAAGCAAGAATTACCAACAATACTAATTTTTCTTCATCTTTTAGAGTAACTGGTTCTTTTAATTTTTTAAAAGTAGAAGGTAGTGCATTCAAAAATTCCATTATCTCCTTTCGTAAAATATATGAAACTACTGATAAAGACCCCAAATGCAGAATTACGTCAAAAAGTATAGGTGGTTCTTCACCGAAATAGTACTGAAATATTGCTAAATGTCCACTACTGCTAATGGGTAACCACTCCGTGATTCCTTGCAGTATTCCAAGAATTATTGCCATCCACCAATCCATAACTGCCCAATCGTCATGTTTATTTAACCAACGGTTGAATATGCTCTAATGGTTGAGTCAAAAATCCGCTGTACAACTTGCTACAACGTTTTCAATACTACTAAAAATATCGGAGAAAAAACAACCTGTCCTATGTGTGACTCAGCTGTAGCTATAAATGAAAAAAATATAGTTGGAGATATTAAAAAACAAATTACGGATTTAACTGGTAAAATTGGAAGTGAAGTCAAAAAAGTTATTACTGGAAAAACTAAAGAAAAATCAACATTAAAGGTTGGTGGTAAGGAATACGATAAAGAACTAATGAATTTAGTAGGCTCTCTTACTAAAAATAAAAAGGAAATAAATCTTGAGGATAGCAAAAAAATATTCTCTAGAATTAGTGATTATAATGATTATACTAAAATTGAAAAACAAACTGTTGCATATATTCGTAAAAAATACAAATTTACTACTGAAGCAAACAAATGGCTGAGAACTGAAATACGAAAAGAGGCTGCAACAAGAGTCAAAGACAAAAGAACTAAAGATCCTACCAATAATGAATTTAAAGATGATACTCCTATCAAAATGGTTTTTACTAATATAAAAGATGCATATACTTGGGAGAATATTAGCAGTCTAAGTGAAAAACCAAAGAGCAATGCTGAATGGGCTGGCATTCTTCTTTCAATTGTATTTATTCTTGGATTATTGTCAGGAATAATGTACGGACTGAAATGGAACAACCAAGAGGATATGTGGGATAATGATGGGCTTTCATCAGTTCATGGATCTGTAATTGATGAAAACGGAAATGCTACGGAAGGAGTGGCAGTATATGGTGGAAATAAGCAAACTACAACTAATAAACAGGGACAATACTACCTATATGATATCCAAGGTAAAGATGTTAATATTCTTTTTTCGATTGAAGGATACAAAGATGTTAGTGTTTGGATAGACATCCGTTCTGAGGGGGCAAACATTTTGCCACAAGTGCAGATAGAGAAAGGAGATGGAAACATCCAACTTGATTATAGAAAACAAGTCGCAGAACCCTGGCCTCCAAATTATGCACTTGCCCCAATATTCATGATTTCAGCACTTATTGCACTAGTGGGAAGCGCTGCAGCACTTCTCCAAGAGAATTTCAAAATAGCTGTAACAGGTTGCTTGTTTGGGATTATTAGTTATGGTTTCCTTATAGGTAGCATTTTATCTATAGTTGCGCTTGCACTTTTACTTCTTGACTATCAGAAATTTAACAGCAAATGACTTCATGGAAAATAATAGAAGAATTTAGCCAAATGGGCAAATGGAACAAAGCTAGTTTTGTTCTTTTATGGAGCTGGCTGTCTTTACTGTTACTTAGCCCCTATCTTATTGAAAATGGAACTACCGGAGATTTAAGTGGTGTTGTAGGGAAATACGATAACAAAAATGTTATTGAAGACATGAATATTGTGGCTAAGAGTATTTACTATATTGGAGATTTAAATTGTCACCAATTATCACATAGATCATATTCCTATAACGATAATCAGATGTCATTTTGTGCTAGAGATACCGGAATATTTATTGGCTTAGTTCTAGGATTTATGTATGCTTCTAGAAAAAAAACAATCCTTACCTTACCTCTCGTTATTGCTGCTCTAGTTCCTATTGGATTAGACGGAACTATACAACTTCTAACTGATTATGAATCAACTAATCCCAAAAGACTCATTACTGGTTTAATCGCAGGAATAGCAACTGGAGTTGCAATAAAAATTATAGCTGATTCATTGGATAAAAAATAATTACCACTCAATTTCAGTATCACAAAAAGGGCATTGCGGAGCCTGTTCTGGGACCACTCTATAACACGTATTGCAAAGTCGACCAGGATTGTATATTCTTTGATAGGCAAAAATTCCCGCTACAGCTAAAACAAAGAACAAAACTATGACTATTGTAAAAATCATACCTCGCGCTTAAGTTCATCTCCTACATATTTTTTCATAGATTTAGGATTTAAAGTATTCAAAAAGAAATTAAAATCTTTCTGTGTAAAAGCACCTAACGTAGATAATATAGAAAAAAATAACAAACCTCCAAATCCTGAGAAGAAAAATAATTCAAACCATCTATCTACGATAATTGCTTCTTGAACTGGCCACATAACAATCCCTACAAATACTGCAACAAAGATTTGTAAAAAGAAATTAGACTTGGGTAACATTTTCAAATACTTGTAACACAAAATCCGTAAAGAAAGACCTGACACTATTTCTGAGATTAATACTGCATAAGCTGCACCTTCACCACCCAAACCAAATAAATTTTCCAAACCTAATTGCGGTATTCTTTCAGGAACTAAAACAAGCATCAATATTATGCTTAATATTGAAGAAAGTATGCTCAAAATTGATGTTAAATCTGGTCTATCTGAACCTCTTAGAGCCACAGACCAA
The DNA here is from genome assembly GCA_964626865.1 of uncultured archaeon. Taxonomy (GTDB): domain Archaea; phylum Thermoplasmatota; class Poseidoniia; order MGIII; family CG-Epi1; genus CG-Epi1. The sequence continues at coordinate 6,013 of CAZVIT010000043.1, forward strand.
GGACGATTTAATACTTTTATTAATGCTACTAATGCCAAAATTTTCAATATATTAGAAGCTGGCAAGAATTCCTTACTAATAAATACTAAAATAATCTCACTGGACCAAATAATTGTCATTAGTACAAGTGGTATACAAACCATCGCTACATATCTTTCTGTATCATAGACTAATGTTTTAATTTCACTTTCTTTCTTATTAGTGTGTAGATTAGATATCGCAGGTAATAGCATTCCTTCAATTGCTAATGCCATTGTTCCAATAAATAGTGCTATTCTTTGAACACCAAAATAAAGTCCGACTTCATATCCTTCCCAAAAAACACCGATAAATATTTTATCAATGTATTGCCTTAAAACTCCGAATATCGAAGCTGCTGCAACAGGTAATGCATAAACTTTGTAAGAATTGAAAGTCTCAGAATCTGGCTTAGAAATAGGAAAATCTCTAAAATACCAGAATGAAATAATTCCAATCACTATTATTCCTATAAGATATGCTCTTGCTAACCAAATTACTCCTAATCCCATTAGTGCTGCTGCAATGAAAATAAATGAGCGAAGAGTAGTTCCTATTATGTTAGGTATAGCAACTCTAGCACTTTGCTCTAATCCACTAAATGTAGCAGGCATAATTCCAACGAGCAAAAAAACAATATAGTATAGAACTACTGTTAACAACAAACCTGAAGTTTGAATATCAGATATCTCCTTTCCTAAAAAACCAGTCCAGAACCAATAAGATGAAATAAATGTAATAAGCATTAATGAAATTAAAAAAAGTCTAATTGACAAAAATGTACCAATACATTTACCTAAATCAAGACCTTCGCTAATTCTTTTAACATGGGCCATTCTAAAACCAAAAAATGCAATGAATGTAAACGTACCCACTAAACTCAATGCATAACTAAATTCACCAATGGCCGAAGCTCCCATTTTTCTTGCTACAAACAATAATGCAATCCAACCAATTATCGCATTTACATTTTCTGCTGCAAAGAGCAAAGCTATCTTGCGGGATGTCGCCATTAATACTGCACAGTAGATGGGATTTAAAGCAAGCCCTCTTCAGGAGATTGTGGACTCAAAGCTAATTGTAGCTGGTGTTTTGGCACTGGATGATTTGAAAACTCCCAAAAGGAGTGAGAAAAGAATTGTCGGTGGAGCTGGCGTCTATTCTAGTGTAGCATCTAGCTTTTTTACAAAGACTGCACTTGTTGCTGCAATAGGTAATGACTTCCCAAATAATATCATTACAACATTAGAAGAAAAGAAAATTAACTTGGATTGTGTCAAAAAATTAGATTATCCCACATTTCATTGGTCTGGGGAATATGTAGGAGATATGGCACAAGCAATAACACATGAAACAGATTTTCAAATTAATGACCATTATAATTGGGAAGTAAATGATTCTTACAAAAAAACCAACTTTACTCTTCTATGCAATAATGATCCTATAATTCAAAACAAAGTTCTTAAACAATTAAAATCAAAAATTGTAGCAGCTGATACTATGAATCTATGGATTAATATACAGAATGAAGAATTAGATAAGGTCGTATCAGAAATTCAACTTTTATTCTTAAATGATGCTGAAGCCCAGATGTATTCACAGGAAGATAACTTGGACTCGGCTGCCCAGCAATTGCTGGGAAAAGGGCCTGAATATGTGATTATTAAACGTGGTAAAAAAGGAGCAATATTATACGACAATAATACAAAGAAAGTGATACCTAGCTATGGAATAAGTGATTTTGTGGATCCTACTGGAGCTGGAGATACCTTTGCAGGGGCTGCTATGGGTTATCTCGCTGAAAAAGGCAAATATAATTATGACAGTCTAGTCAAGGCCATGTATTATGGTTCTGCTGCTGCATCAATTACAGTGGAAGGATTTGGTACTGAATCAATAATGAAGGCTACATCTGCAGATGTAGAAAAAAGATATAGTAAATTAGTTGGTGGGCCCGGCCGGATTTGAACCGACGACCGCCCGGTTATGAGCCGGGAGC
>CAZVIT010000044.1:0-8016 GCA_964626865.1 uncultured archaeon
CTCCGTCATAGGTCATGTCTATACCGTGTTCTTCACCGTTAATTATTTGCATAGCAACTTCACCAAAGCCGTTGCCGCCGACATATGTCGATCCAGAGCCGTCTTTCAAGTAGAAGCTAAATCCAGCTAAGTCTTCTTGCTTGCTAACTTTAATCACTTCTACGTGATATATGTCACTACTATCTTGTGATACAAAGAAAGTAGCTATAGGGGCTGAATCTCCTTGTTCTAAGAAACTGGCTGCCCAAACGTACAGCACAGCTGCTAAAACAACTGTAATTGCCACCATTAAAATAACGGCAATAACTGGGGAAACTCCCTCATCATTTTTTTCTATTCTGTGTTCCATGGTTGCGTCCTCTTTCTGACAGTTTTGAATCACCTGTGATTCTACTGTCGGACACAAACATTGTCACAGACTGTATATAAAGTCTAACTTGATTATTGTCTTATAGGGAAATTAATATGTTTTAGCTAAGAAAACTCTCTTGTTGGTAGGTTTCCCAGAAGCAATACAACCTCTTTCTTTAGAATAAGGACTTGTAGATTCGCCTAAGAAAGAAAAACCAGTTTCTTTTTCAATCATCTCGGCTTCTGCGTCATTCCCGTCAAATGCCATCTCATAAACATAACCCTCTTCTAAGTCTTCTTCAAGTGAAATAGTAGAACCCTTAATCTCTAGATTAGGCATTTTTTTGATATGGCCATTGAAATGGGACTTTGCATTTTCTTTCATCTGTTTATTAACTGAATCTAATTCTTTTCTTACAGAACTTAGTAAATCATCTAAACTACAACTAGATTTCTCTCCTGTTCTTCTAGCACACATAAATGAATTTGACTGTAAATCCCTTGGACCTAATTCTATTCTTATAGGTACGCCTTTTATTTCCCAATCATAATATTTTTGCCCTGGCCTAACATCTCTATCATCTAATTTGACTCTAATCTTTTGTGACTTCAATTCTTTGACTATTTTTTGAGCTGCAGACATTATTTCATTTGAACCGTCTTTAGACAAGATAGGTATTACAACAACCTGAATTGGTGCAATGGAAGGAGGCATAATCAATCCCTTATCATCTCCATGTGTTGCTACTGTAGCTCCAAGTAATCTTTCAGACATACCGTATGTTGTTTGATGAACATATTTTTGTTCGCCTGAATCATTCTCATACTTTACATCGAATGCCCTAGCCCATTGATCTCTATAGTGATGGACTGAAGCTACTTGTAAAGTTCTACCATCTGGCATTATCACATCTATAGCAATAGTATACCATGCTCCTGGGAATGTATCCCAAACTGGTCTTTTTGTTATTAAAACTGGAAAATTTAAATCATTCATTAAATTCTTTACAATTTCTAAATCCTCATTTATTTGTCTTGTAGCATCTTCTTCATCAACATGTGCTGTATGAGCTTCAAAGAAGTGTATTTCTCGAACTCTAATGAATGAACGCGTTTGTTTAGTTTCATATCTAAATGTATTTACTACTTGATAAGTTTTCAAAGGTAAATCTGCATGTGAACGTATCCATAACGGGAACATTGTGTACATTGCAGTTTCACTAGTTGGTCTCAAAAACATTGGTTTATCTAGTTTAGTTTCACCTGCATGTTTAATCCAATAAACTTCTTTAGCAAAACCACCTACTTCATCCTCCAATCTCAATTCTGAAGGATCTACTCCTTCTTCTCTGGCCTTCTTTAATAAAGAAACTAATTTGTTTTCTTTATCAAGTAAATCTTCAGGTATTAGAAGTGGAAAATTAACTTCCTCGTGATCTGTTCTCTCCATTTCATCATGAGTTAAATTATCAATAAGTCTCATGGTTTTCCAACCATAAGGTCTCCAAACATCCATTCCTTTTATTGGATATCTTTTGTCTACTAATTCTGCAGCTTCAACCATAAATGGATACCATTCTTTGAAATTTTCTTTGGATGGAATTCCGCGTTTAGCTGCAGCTGGTGATTTAGACATGCTCAAATGCGCGTTATTTGCATATAATTAACGTTTACTCTTCTTTTTTCTAGCCAATTCAGCTCTTTGGGCCCTTACTTCCAGTATTTTTCCTACAGTATAGGGGCCTACGAGAATAAATATTATCGAAATCCATAGCATTGATTTACAACCTGATGGTGCATTCTCATAATTTTCAGGTTGTGTTACAAATAATTTAATCAAACCAAACCAAGGCAATTCACCCCGGGCAACTCCAACAACCCAATCTGGATCAACTGGTTGAACTCTATATTTAGGTATGTTGCCTCTAATATCATAATGAGTTAACTGATCTGGATGTGGATTGCCTGTAGAATCTCCCTTAGTAATATAACCTGAATTTCGTAGACATTTGGGATTAGGTTCATCTTCATCTGGATATTGACTAGTTTTACATGGAGCTCCGAGGGTGGCGTCTCCTAATATCTCATCTAATTTTATCTCTCCATAATAATAAGTATCTATTTCAGGTATGTAATAGGTTCCATTGTTCTTGTCTACTACGTCTACCCAAAACATTGCCCTATGAATTACTGGAGTAACTGGACTGCCTTCAAATTCTTTTATTCCATTTTTGTAATATACGATTACATCGCCATAATCTCCATATTTCTTATAATCTGTTTTTTTCCCTTGAAGATATGTAATAATATCTGATTTTTTAGCCTCTTTTACTATAACTAAATCACCTGTATCTATTGTTCCAAGATGTGTGAAACCTGGTTCTTCGTAAAGTGGATTATTACCATGTTCCATTGAACCTGATTCAATAACTACCATTGGCGGCCAAATCCCACTATATGCGAATGTTAATAGAAAAACTAACAAAACGCTACCTATTGCAATGCCTATATCTTTTGCAGTCTCAGGTATTTGTAGTTTATCAGAATCTGACATCTGAATTCCTATTATGGTTTACGTGGTCTTTTTACTTTCCTAACTTTGCGAACTTTCTTGCGATTACTGTGACTTGAGCGTTGAGCTCCAAAATCTGTTGAAGGGCCTCCGTCATCATCGCTCACATTTCTAATATTGTTAGGTAATTCTTCTGATGAATCATTGCTACTATCATCTTTACTAGGTGCACCAAAATCACCTAAAAGATCATCTAAAGGATCTCCTACATTAGAATTACTAGGTGCAGGACTTGAGGTGTCTTGAAGTGGCGCCGGAGAAGTAGGTTCTGGCTCTTGACTTTCAGCTCTCTTCATCTCTCCGCCACATGAAGGACATTTTCCCCATTTTTCTTGAAATTCTTTTCCACATGAACTGCAACAATATGCTGAAGAAGAAGTTGAAGCTGGTTGGGAAGAAGGAATACTGGCCGGTGGTGTTGGTGCAGATTCATCTTTATTTACATACGGATTAAAATCTCCAGATCCGCCTAATAGGTCCTCTATATCTTCTTTTCGTGAAGGTGATTCTGCTTCTTGCTTTTGATTTGCTAATTCAGGATTTGAATCTCCGCCACCTAATTTGCGGCGTTGTTCTGCATAATAAGCATCTCTCTCTGCAAAAAGTTCTTTTGTTTCTTCAGAATAATCAAATTTTTTCTTTTCTTCTTTCTTTTTACCAAACCAGCCCATGACATCCCAAATACGCGTGATAAATAAAGCGTTGGGTTTAGAATAACGATAAATTTCCAGTTATTTCGTTAATCTTAGATTCACTGGCTGGGCCTATGCCTAAACATGTAACTGTCCCTGGCGGTACCTCAGTTAAACCTGCATCACTTACCAAACTACATGTCAAACCAATATCTCTAGCGTGTTGCTGTAGTTCTCTCAATAAAGATTCATTTGTTCCTTTAACAACTACTTTTTTCTGACCTTCACTATACCATTTCTTAAAATTAGAAGAATCTGATTTTTTTGACTTTAGTGAACAATTCACAGCCGCATGTGCAACTTGTGCCGCCATTTTTCCCTTAGAAATTCCCAAATCTGTTCGAACTACTATTACTAGCTTGTATTCCAAACTTATTCCTCTTCTTCTGATGTCTCTGAAGAATCTTCCTGTATTACGTCTGCAGACAATCCTTCGCCTTCTCTTGGTCTGTTTAATTGTTCATCAATATCTGCCATTTTTGAATCAATATCTGCTAAATCTGCCAAAAGAGTCTTTTCCTTTTTCTCATAATATTTCTTCATAACTGAACTACCTGAACGTTTGCGAGTTTCTGCTTCTGCTAATTTGCGCTTAACATTGTCTCTATCGTGCTTCAAACCTTGGAGCTCGATTAATTCTGCAGGTATGTATTTTCCTGCGACGGCTAATTCTGATTCAATACGAATTCCAGGAGGAGCTCTAGCTAAATTTGGGTGAATATTTGCCGTCCAAGGATATGCTCCTCTATACCAGCCAGCTACAAAAAATAAAGTAGACAATGTTAATAATGAACTTGTAACAAAAAATGTTTGGAAATAACCTTTACTGCTAGACGAATTGCCCCATGATGGTGCATTACCAAGCGCAGGATTTCCTAATATGAAACCCACTATTATAACTATACAAATAGACATTGCCATACCTAATGTAACTCTATAGAGAGTATCAAATTCTTCATCTAATTCACCCTTTCTAGGGAACATGGCTTGAATCAAAGTATATCCTGGAATGAACAAAACAAGCAATAAGCCTGCGAAAACTCTAAGCCAATTTATCTCTTCCATTGATACTCGTTAGAATAACCCCATTAAAAATGCCTGCTGCCTGCAAAACCACTTCGATATCCATGGGGTTCTGAACCATTTCTCCTTAATGTCGATTGTTTCACCAAAGCATCCCAACGTGGTTTACAATCACAATATAGGCCTTTTAAATCTCTTGAACCCAAACGATGATTCTTCAAAGCATCTAAGATTTTCTTATTACAAGATTGACAATTATGAGCGCCTCTACGGGTTCCTCCTCCTGTTGGATCTGAATAGACTCTAACGGGTAAATCTTCACATCTTTTTAGAACTTCTACAACAGACCAGAGCCAGGGTGCAGTCCACTCATTTCTAAACCATAATTTCTCAACAACTGTATTCTTTTGAACATTTACAGGATTAATAGATATTTTGTCTACATGAGGGGCTGCATCAATTGCTGATTTTACTGCGTCCTCTATGCTTTCTTTTTCACTAAGATAAGGCGGTTTAAGCAAAATATAGGCTTTAACCTCAGCTCCATTGTCTCGAGCTAGTTTACAAATTTTTACAAAATGTGGCCAACGTAAACGCTTGTTAACTGATTTATCTAAAACGATGGGATTTGAAGACTCTAAACCAATTGCAATTTCTAATTTAGGGGAGTTTGTATAAGCAAAATTTTTTGGATTTACAAATTCTGGCAATGATTCAATTAGAACTTTTTCAATCCCCATATCTGACATATCTGACATTACTTCATCAGCAAAATTAAATGGAACCTCTGTTGGATCTATAAATGAACCTGATGTGTAAATTTTAGCATATTTCTTCCCTTCTAAGGTAGGCCTAACTTTTTTCCATTGCTCACGAAGCATACCATCGCTAACTCCTCCTGGAACCGTATCGTTGAAATAACCGCACATTGAACACCCTTCCTTTATGGACCAATAACAACCTCTTGTTCTTAGAATCGCAACTCCAGCTTCCACTATTTCCCCATTCAAAACCTCTTCTTCAGTCCACTTTGCTACTGGTTTATCCAAAGGATGATCGTTAGGTATTGATTTTGATTCATTGACAAAATCAGTTAATGGAACAAATGCTTCAGGCATGATGTCTAACCTCCACTGCTACTCCTCTACTCATTGAAATCATTTCTTCTGGTGCCATTTTTGCAATACCTACTGCAGTCACAACGTCATTCTGCTTGATAACTACTTGATCTCCGATATTCCAATTACCTTTGTAAGACTTCACACCTACTGCAAATAAATCTCCAACTAATTTAAAATTCTCTGCAGCAATAACTGGACCACCTTGAGAACTATATTCTATGCCTCCTTTCAAAGTCAAACCAAAACCACCAACTACTGGAGACATGGCTGCTAAATCGCCACAACGTAATTTGTATGGCATACGTCCACTTATCTCTGAATTAACTAGAAAATCTGCATTATCTCCATATTGGAATTTTGCTAAACCTTTAGCTTCTCCTTTGGCCCTATCTTTAGTATTCAATATAGGAATGTCTGACAAAGTCATTCTTGCAATATTCTGAAGAATTTCCAAGCCTTCGAAAGACGAAGGTTTCTCTACTCTAGTATCTACTACATCAATTCCTAATTCTTTTACTAATTCCGTCATTATTTCAGAAGAAGATCCTGCATGAATTATAGCTTTAGCATAATGTTTTGTAGGATTTAATTTAGCTAATTGTGATTTTAGCATTTCGATTTCTGATGCGTTCCACTTTCCTGTTACTGCAATATCGTAGTGTGCTGCAGGATAACAAAATTCTAATTCTCTAGGAACCAATCCTAATGGTGAAGTTACAGAAACCACATGCAATGCCAAATGGTTGTCTACTTCACGAAGAGCATTGAAAAATCGTTTATGGCTGCTACTTTTGAAATATGGCTTTCTTGCTGAACAAGGTAAAATTAACAAAACCATGTTTTTTGCTGGAGGTTCATAATCTGATAATCTATTTTGAAAATCAAGAATTGCTGGATGATTCAAACTTAAATCGTTTGACCTTATCATGGAATGAACTCTAGCTCCTTTCTCCATTAATAATGAGACTGAATGGTGTAATATTTGAGAAACTCGAGGATTGTGAAGACTTGTCATTTCTACTAATTCTCTTAGTTTTCCATGAGAGAGCGCATTTCGAATTCTTAAAATCCACCGACTTAGTTCTGCACGATTATGGGAAAATAAATCATCAATTTGCCCATTTTGTTTAATCCATTCGCCACTTTCTAAAACCCATCCTGTTGAACTGCGTAATTCAACATTTAAATCATCAAAAATATCTACTCCTAAATAAGCTAAAATAGGCATGTGAGAAGGCTCTACTGCTGGTGCGTAAAGTAGCCTAGAATAACCTGCCTCTAATCTAAAATCTGCTGCAATCTTTACTAATTTTTTAGGTTGAATTGAATAAGCATTATCGATAACTGCAATATTTTCAGATAATTGCAAATATGGAGATTTATCTGAATCTAAGCCTAATGGACTTGGTGGTAAATCAAAAGTTTTACCAACCTTAATAGATCCTCCTGACTCTAAATCTTTAGGTTCTTCTAAGTCTGTATGACTAAATACAACATGAGGAGTTTGCAGATTATCTTCTAGCTTTAGGAGTCTGCCTAAACCTTCGTGGCCTATCGGTTCCATTATATCTTGCCAAATTAGCGCCTATATATTGGATTCTTTTCTTATGCTTCGGGTTCTTTAAGCTCTTTAGGTGGCTCTGTAGCCGTCATCTGATCCTTAATTCCTTCATCCACAACCTGTTGAAGTGCTTCATCTGCTTCTTCTTTGATTGCGTCTAATTCAGCCTGCATTTCATCTGCTGTAGGAATTGTTCCAAGAACATCTTCTGATTTACCAAGTGCCTTTTCAATATCTTTTACCTCAGACAATTGCCTGTCTGGAGCTTTGCGTGAATAACCAACATAATCTGCAGCACCTTCGAATAATTTTGTTAACTCGAATGGAAGTACAAACTTTGTAGATTCACCTGCTCCAATTTCCTTTAGAGAATCCAAACTTAAAACGGTTAATGCTTTGGAATCTAATGCTGAAGCACCCATAGCTGTGATTCTCAAACCTTGGGCTTCTCCTTGCTTTTCTAAAATTGTTTGTGAACGCTGACCTTGAGCTTCCAACACCTTAGATTGTCTGACACCTTCTGCCTCTAAAATACGAGATTGTTTGTCTCCTTCAGCTGTCAAAATTCTAGATTGTTTTTCCCCTTCGGCTGAAAGAATTGCCGATCTCTTTTCACCGTCTGCTTTCAAAATAGCTGCTCTTCTTTCACGTTCTGCTGAGGTCTGTTCCTCCATTGCAGCTTTAACATTTGGAGAA
>CAZVIT010000045.1:0-7958 GCA_964626865.1 uncultured archaeon
TTCACTCCATTTTGGTCATCAGTCAGTACTAAAGTTATGTTATAGTAACCAGGGAATGAGAAATAATGAGTAGGATTTATTTCATTTGATGAGTTTCCATCACCAAAGTTCCATAGCCATTCTTCAATCTCACCATCAGAATCAGTAGACATGTCTGTGAATTCAAACAGTGTAAGCGTATTTCCATTGTCTGGTGTAATGGTAAAATCTATCTCAGGTAATGAATTGATAACTTCTATAGTATAATATGTAGTGCTTATATCATTCAGATTATCTATTAATTTTAAAGAAACATTGAAAATACCAGAATTTGTGTATGTATGTTCTTTTACCATTTGATTAGAGGTTCTTCCATCATCAAAGTTCCAATAATAAAAGTCAATATCTCCATCAAGGTCATAAGAATCTGTTGCGTCAAATGTTATGGTTTCCCCAAGCATAATTGTAGTGCTCGAAATGGTTACACTTGCTATTGGAGGTTTGTTAACAAATATACTTAGAATATATGTATCTTCAAGATTATTGTTGTCTCTTACAGTTAAAGTTACATTGTATTCCCCATTCTCGGTAAAAATATGTATTGGATTGGCAGTATAATTATATTTGCCATCTCCAAAATTCCAGGTATAATTTACGATGTTTCCATCTTCATCCCAGGATTCATTCCCATAAAATTGTAGAGTTTCTCCTTCGGCTATTACTGCCTCATCTGCATCAGCTATAGCATGAGGCTTAGAAAGAAAACTGATGTCTAATACAATAGTGTCTCCATCAACCTCAATATTTTCGATTTTCCACCCAGAATCAGTTCCATTATACGCTAAAGAATTAGGATATGTATCCTTTGTGAAAGATCCAGAAGTATAGGGATCACCGTCATCACCTCGATTGGCTTTACTATCTAAGTCATCCTCACCATCAGCTTCTTCTAAATCCATTCCCTTGTGCTCTTCATCATTATTTACTGTATTAGAGTTCCATTTTGAATTCATTATTTCTTCATCAATATGCCAAATTAATAGCCCCTCGCCAGGAAGATAAGTATCATAATTAGTTTGCTGTCTGTTTTCAATTAAGAAGTATTGTTTTGAATTAGACCAATTACCAGGTATAGGAAGTTTGTAAGCAACTCCCCCTTCGGACACAGGTTCAATAACAAGATTAGTTATATCGTCTACGATAAGTTCAGGTTCTTCCCAACCCAGCCAGTATCGAGAATATGCACTAAAATAAACGGGAGTTTCACCGTTATTGCCCCAAGATCCTGCAGCCATTACCGCCCAGTTTCCTGCGCCTTCAGATGAGCCATCAGTGTCGTAAAAATCAGGCAATCCTAGTTCATGTCCAAATTCGTGACACCATACCCCAAGTGGTTCCCTTTCACCACTGGATTGTTCATATTCAGGTATTTGTGTGATTTTTTTTATTTGATAATCTCCATCATTTGTGTCTATTGTGATACTAGGCCAATGGGCTGACCAAATATCATCGCTATCTCCTGTTGATTCCCCCCCTGGACCCGAGTGTATGGCCATTACAGCATCATAATTACGAAAATCAATATCATCATCCGAAATCTCAACACTTTCACGAACAAAAGAAGTTCCGCTTGAATAATCTGCAGCATTTCCGTCTAATGTATAGGGACCAAAGACGTCACCATCAATATTCAATTTTCCTCCGGAAACTTCATCATAGTAATCCCACATAGAATTTGAGCTGCCGAATGCTAAATCCTCAAAATAATCCTGATCATGGTCATCATCAAAATCTTGATCTTCGAATTCAGCCATGATAAATGCAATAGTTATATTTCCTGTACTAGGGGCTGCGCTTGATGTTTCAGTCGCCAGAAGGGCTAAAAATAAAAATCCAATTGCAGATAAATATTTTAGATACACAATTAAGTAAACTATAACCTAGTTATTAAAATTCAGTTAGCTACAAAACCTAGTGGGTCAGAAATAATATTGTCACGAGATTCATGCGATATTTTGACAGGTTTTTCACCAAAGAAAACTTCATTGTTATTTCTCATAGTTTCAATTGTTGCAACTCCCATTGCAAAATTAACTGCAGCTCCAGCACGGAAGCCAGCATATTCATCAGGTATTGCGTTAAGATAGGCTTTGACTGGTTCAATGTGTTTACAGGCATTATCTAGCATGTAATCAAGTATAGCCATTGATTTTTCTTCATTTGTTTTATTTAATAATTTTTCAGGTTCCACCTGATATTTCTCGAATAAGAAACCTGGCCAGAATATTTTTTCATTATCAAGAATATCTTCACGGAAATCTCGTATAATATTAACTTTTTGAAGGAAAAGTCCGAAGTCTCTTTCGTTTTCTTTAAGTATAACTGAATCTTCATTTGATAAATTTTTCGATCTTTTTCTTATAAGTTCAGTTAAAAATCCCGAAGGCGTTCCTGCGACATAGTAGCAATATTCATCTAGGTCATCAAAAGAATAAACTTCTTGTTTTAGAAATTTTTGCATACCAAAATTCATTTCCTTGAGCCATCTTACCATACACTCTTTTGTTGCATCATCAAAACTACTGTGAACAGCTAGTACACTTTTCATATTCTTAACTAAATCTCGGTATTTTGGATTTTGAACCATTTCATCTGCTGAACCAGTTAGAATATTGATCTTTTCTTTGGTACTTTCAGCATTTGGATCTTCCAGAATATCCATTAACATATTCATAGCTTCTATCCTTTCTTCAAGACTAATTTCTCTTCTTCCAATATCATCTTCAAAAGTGTCTAGAATTCTAGCTTCCAAATAGCCAACCATTATTGGACCTAGTATATTTTCTTCAACTAGTGGAATAGTTAAAGCAAATGATCTAGATACTGATTGCAGTGCACCTTTGCAGTATTCCATGCTGTCTTGCAGGAGTTCTCCAGTTTTGCTTTTGACTGCTCCGTATAGTGATGGCATGTTTACCTTTTAGGAGTTTGTAATTTGTCGAAGCGTATTTAAAATTAGGTTTTTTGTGAAGGTTAAGGAAGCATTTGCCAGCCCTTCCTCGAAGTAAGTTGAAAAATATTTAGAGATTATGTATTATTTCCCTTCCTATATCACAGATAAAGATGCAAATGAAGGCTTTGAAGAACTAGTTAATTTTATTCTTTCGACCAAGTGATGCCTTTTTGATTTTGGTAATTTCCACTTCGTTCTTCATATAACTCATTTGCAGATGTGCTAAGTTTTTCAAAAACAATTTGTGCAAATGTATTTCCAATTTCAATATTTATATTTTTGTTGCTAGCATTTAATCCTAACAATGTCAAATTACCTTTGAACCCAGAGTCAATCTTTCCAAAACTGCAAATAATTCCTTTACGGGCCCAGCTTGTTCTCAACCACAATTGAGCACAATGTTTTTCTCCACAGGAAATGATTTCTTTTGTTGAAACTGCAAACCTTTCACCAGGAGGTATAGCTAATTTTTTAGTTGTTGTTTTTTGTTTTTCAGGAATTTCAATTTCTTCCACAGTTAAATCATAACCATTTGGTGTAAGATTCTCTATATTAAATGGTTCAATAGTTATTTCATTATTTTCTACTAATTCTATAATACTTTTGTCAGATAAGATAGTCATTTATCTTCTTATTTCCGCTAAGATTTCTTCAGCTTTATCAGCTCTGACTTTTCCCGATTGTTTTAATTTCTCAGCCACAATATCTATTTCTTTTCCTTTGGCACCGACTTGCACTGCTAAATTTCTGGCATGGAGTCCCATATGTCCTCTTTGTATTCCTTCAGATGCTAAAGCTCTCAGAGCTCCTAGATTTTGGCATAATCCTACAGCACAGATGACTTGAGACAATTCAGCAGCACCACCAGGTATTTTAACATCCAATATTTTAACACAAGTTTTAGCAGTAGGGTGTGTAGCTGTTGCACCTCCCACTAATCCAATAGCCATTGGAATCTCGATGGTTCCTTTTAGATTTCCATCATTTGTTTTTTCCCAGTCAGTAAAAGAGGCATGTCCCTCTTTCCAATTAGAATATGTATGTGCTCCAGCCTCAATAGCCCTCCAATCATTTCCAGTAGCAATTACAACAGGATCAATTCCATTCATTATACCTTTATTGTGTGTAGCTACACGAAATGGATCTGCACAGGCAAATGCAAACGCTTCAATAATTCCATCTACTATTTCTTCTCCTCCCAAAAATTCAGCTGGCCAAATTGCAGAGGCTTTAGTTTTTCTGTAAATTGCTAAATTGGAAATGATGCGTAAGTATACTCTTCCACCAGTCAAAGTTTCTAATCTTGGAGCTACAGCCTCAGCCATTGTATTGACTGCATTAGCTCCCATAGCATCACGACAATCAACAAGTAAATGTGTTATTACCATTGGACCAGTTTTTGAATCTAAAACTCTAACTTCTATATCTTTACAGCCGCCACCAAACTTGACAAGTATAGGATCTTGTTCGTTTGCAAGATCTATAATTTCATTTTTATTATTTAGTATTTCATCTTTTGCCTTAAATGGATCTTTTAGGTTTACAAGCTGAATTTGTCCTATCATAACAGGTTCATCAGAAGTTGCTTTAATTCCACCTGTAATTCTTGTACCTTTAGCCATGTGTGTAGCTGCAGCCACAACAGAAGGTTCTTCGACAGCCATAGGTACTATGTAATCTTTTTCATTAATTTTAAAATTTGGAGCAAATCCTAAAGGAAGTGGAAAAGTACCAACTACATTCTCAATCATTCTATTAGCAGTTTCTTCTCCAAGAGCTCCATAGCCACTTATTGTTTTCATTTCATCTTCTGTTAGATTGGCAAAATTCTTAACAAATGCAAGCCTTTCAGACGGTTCTTTTTTGTAAAAACCTGGAGCTTCTGAGCTTTTAGTCATATGACCTCAAGGAAGTACAAATTAAAGATAACTGGTTCTATAGTGGAGAATCACCCATTAATCCACAATGTGGGCACATAATTTCATTTTCTTCATCATCAGTTTCAAATTCACTTTGGCATCCCCCTTCGCAGATAAAGATAACATTTCTTGAGAATTGGCTTCCTTGAAGAACGCTAAATGGAGCATTTTCTTCTTCGCTAGAATCGATGACTCCTTCATCTAATGATTCTACAGGGATAAGTATGGTAGAGTTATCAACATTAATTGGAATTTCTTCACTCTTATTTTTAAAAACATATGCAGCTGAAGCAATAGCTGATAAAATTAAAAGTCCAGTTGCGATAACGTAATTATTTAGTGTAGTTGATCTTTTATTTCCACTTCCTGCATTGTTAATGTCCTCGTATTCTATAAATATTTCCAGCATCTCCCCTTCCATATCTGAATTTTGATACCCCATTCTATCAACGGAAATAATTCTGTAGTAATGATATCCTCCACTAAGGTTAGTGATTTGGTAAGTCATCTTGTTTTGTGTATAATCTATGCTTTCGAGAGTTTCCCATGGCCTTGAAAAATTGTCTCTGCTTTCAACAATATAAGATAGTGCATCTTCGGGTTCATTCCAATTTATAGTTACATTGTTATCATCATTAATTTTGTATTCGATAGTTTCAATAGGCATAGGAGGCTTATTATCAATAGTAGTAGCCAGATCATATCCTGAATATATTACAGATATAGATGAATTTGCAGGAGGAAGATATCCCTCGTTTCCATTTCCAAAAACTATTTTTCCTAATTGATAATCTATCCAATACTGATTTGCTTTCATTCCTGACAAATCGTTTCCATTATATTCTTGTAATATTTTATCATAAATTCCGTTTAAATTTTCATCTACCGTAATTTCGACATTCTTTATTTTCCCTGTCATTACAGGTTTAAGTGGAATTGCAGGTAGTAATATTTCATTTGTATTATTATAGTTAAAAATATATTCAGCATCCTCCCTGTGATAATCATTTCCAGCATAATCAGTTGGATTAATTCTGAAATAATAAGTATAACCATCTACAAGATTTCTAATAACGTAGTTCTCATCAATCCAGTTTTCGTCAAAAGCTTTCCATTCTAGTATGTCCTCGTTATTTTCTACAAGCCTAGCATATTCTATATCTATTGTGGATAAATTTTCAGATTTGGATTTGATAGAAAGTACCAAATCATCAGTACTTCTTAGAATCTCTATTTGATTTAATTTTACTTCAGGCTTGATTCTGTCAAAGGTTATAGTGATATCTGGTGTTTCTTTCAATTCCTCATTTCCAGAATAATCAATACTTATCGATCTTATGGAGTAAGTGCCATCGGATTCTGGGTCAAACCACAATTCACCACCTTCAGTAAATGGTCCATAGACGTTCCATGATTCTTCTCTTTCTTCTTTATATTCAATAAGATATTCTTGAATATCCGAAGTCTCATTATTCTTCCAATTGATAGTAACTCCATCAAGATTTGTATATTCAATATTTCCTTCAGTTAGCCACAATTTTGATTTTGGCAAATCTGTATCAATTTTAATTTCTGTATCATATACGCCTTTAATTTCTTTATTGCCATAAATATCGACGCCTATTGTTCTAAATCGATATATCATCCCATTCTGAGCAGTAAAATTAGTGCTATAAGATGAGTTGTAATAATCATAAAGCATCCATTCACTTATAGAGCTGCCATTTTTGATTTGGTAATATAAATAAAATCCTTCAAGATCACCTTCATTTGATATTTCTTTCCATGTTAGGGGTATAACTGTGGAGTTTTTGTAAAATCCATTTTCATTAACTTTTGTTGTTGGAGCTGTTGTATCAAGCATAATAGGAATTTCATATGTAGTGTCTTCATAATTCCATAAGTTTGCTTGTGGAAAACTCACAATTATTTCTTGATCAAACCATTGCGTGTTTTGAGGATTTCCTATGACGCTTGCAATTATATTTTCGCCTTGAGAAAGGTAGTTAGTGTAAATTTGTACTTCATCATTCCAGTATTCAGCTCCATGTCCATCCCCATCATCCAGATCTCCAAAGACAAATATTCCATTAATGTAGTAATTACCATAGTTGTTGCTAGCTACGTTAATCTTCATAATTCCATTATTATAAATTCCAATATTTGTTATGTTAAAAACATGTCTGAAATAAGCATAATTTTCAGCTTCCCATAAAGTGTTGTAATCTACACCATCTACAGAACTGTCACCAAATGGAGTATATGCATTTGACCAATTTGTATCGTTAAATGCTGCGGTAGTCCAATTTGCGTTGTTATAAAGTTCCTCGTAATCATCTGTTTGTATCCACTTCCATGTAACATCGGAATCTCTGCCACTACTAAGGAGATTGTGATTAATGAGGTAATCATGTTGAGTTTTGACAGTGAAAGAAAAATTATGATAACCATCCTCAATTGATGAAGGTATTACGGCATTAATGGTTACATCAATAGATTCTCCTGGTTGAAGTATAAAACCATTAGGGCTGAATGTTATTTGTGAATTTATTTGCCCAGATGATGGAATTAAAGTGACATTATCAGTGAGCTCTCCATTGTTTGTAATGGTGATAATTTTTGATAATAATCTGGTTTGGTTAACATATTCAAGTTCATTATTGATGTCAGTTTTGAGTCTATAGATTTTCGTAGTAATGTTTAAAATTAAATCGTTATTTGACAAATTGGAGTCAGTACAGTTACAGGAGATATTTATGTTGAGAGAATTTTCCCCTTTGTAATCTGGAGTCCAAGTAAAGAATACTAAATCTTCATGGTTTTGTGGTATATTTGGAAAAGATAATGAGCTAATGTTTGTTTCATTTGTATATGATTTAATAATCACATCATTAGCACTTTCATTACCATTATTTCCGCCTTTAACAGCAACAGTAACCGTATCTCCAAAAATTATAGATTCATTTGTTGGTTTGAATATTTGAGCAGTTATTTGTAAATCAATCCATTGTCTATTGCTACTACCCCATCCTCCAACATAATCACGA
>CAZVIT010000046.1:0-7928 GCA_964626865.1 uncultured archaeon
CCTGGATTACAATATAAATTTAAGAAAGAGGATGTAGACTTTCCTGATACTGATTACTTTGATTTCTATATTGATCCTCGATATGCTGACGGATACATATGGGTTTTTCCAAGAAATGACATATTTAATGTTGGAATTGTTGCTACAAATGGTGCAAAAGCTGGCTTAGATTATTTCTGCAAAGAGCACATGAGTGTTGATCCAGATAAAAGAATTGAAAGTGAAATAGGCCATCGCCAAAATGGTGGATTAATTCCAAGAGATGGACCAATTCCTTTTTTCTCTACAAAAGACGCATATGTAGTAGGAGATGCAGCAGGACTAACTAACCCTATAACAAAAGGTGGAGTACACGTTGGAATGCTATCTGGGCAATATGCTGCAATTGCAATACAGAATGAACTAGGCACTGGAAAGTTGTCTCCGCCTTCCCATTCTGTTAATTGCCATGAATTGCGTGGAAAATATTGGGAAAAATGTGGAAAAGCATTGCATCCGGATTTAGAATCACACATATGGTATGATAGAATTATGAAAAGACAACCATGGACACAGCAAAAATTTGTTGACCAATCGAAACTGATTTATTCATTGGACAAAAGAATCTTAAATTTAATAGGTGAAATATATGACGGAAATAATTATTCAAAATTACCTTGGTTTAAAATGCTAGGAGTTTTAATCAAAAATCCTGACTTATTACCAATGGCTGGGAAATTACTCAAAATTAAATCAAGCTTAAAAATTACGGAAACTTACGGCTGGTAAGTCATCATTACGGAAGTTTGTTTAGGTTCATATTTGTGTTTTCCAAATAATTCTTCTTCGATTACTTCATCAAAAATTATTCCATTCATTGACTTATATTCATCATAAAAATTAGTAGGTACTGGATATGTTTGGAATTTATAATCAAAATTATCATACAAATTAGCTCCAATCCACAGCATTCCACCGGGATTCAAAATTTTTAGAATTTTGTCAATTATACACTTTTGTTCATTTAAATCAAAACAACCTATAACCCCATACAAAATAACCAAATTAAATTTATTATCTATTTTATCTAAATAATTGATTATATCGCCACGATAAAAATTACCTGAAGGAACGTTTTTTTTTGCCTGACGTATATTTAACCTAATTAAATCAACACCATATGTATTCGAATTATATGTTTCTGCAAGATATTTCAGCATTGTACCCGTACCGCATCCTAAATCAAGAACATTTTTGCCACCTAAATCCAAACTTTTGTGCTCAACTAATTTAGAAACCATATTTTCTAAATCGGAACTCTTGAGCCTTAACCAGATTGCTCCAGATTCTTTAGAAAAATAGTTTCTTAATGAATAAAAATTCATAACTACCTTAATATGGAAAAAATTTTTCAGAGATTGAAACATTAGAGATTAAACTCCATACCTTCTTCTCCAACTTCCCAACCCATTTGCTCAACCTTTTGATATTCCTCAGAATCTCTATAATGAAGTGGATTTGTATGATTAAGATGTATGAAAATTATTCGAGGATCTACGTCTTCTTTCTTACCTATTAAATCAAGTGTGTTGCAAACTGGAGGATGCGGTATATCTGCCTGGACCCTATTTTTAAGTTCATCTAAACTCCAAAAAGTACCATCTAAAAGGACTATATCTGCACTTAGTGATGCAAACCATTCTTTTGGGCTTTGATGGCCTACAAAATTCAATGTTTTCTCCCAATTGTCATGATCTGGTAGAAATAATAAATTATTATTTTTACCCTTGAAAAGAATTGAATGTGTATCAAAATCTTGTGATCTGTGAGGAATTTCTATGGGAATTACATTATCTGAGTGAAATTTCTCAAGAATCAAATTACCTCTCTCAAACAATTTCTGCCATATTGGATGTGATTTCAGATAATCTGCTACAGAAGCTGAACATCTTAGTTTGATATTCTTAGAATTTAATGACTCCCTACCAAATTGACCTAACCCTTCTATGTGACCTAAATGAGCATGTGTTAACCATATTTCAGATATTTGGGGATTCTTAATCAAAGACATCTGAGACTCGATACATCTAGTTACTTCTACAAGCCCTATTTCATCACCATGTAGACCTAATGAAACTGGCATTCTCGAAAGTTTGGTATTTTCTCTTGCATCTACACAGCATTTTTCATTACAACCAAACTGTGGACGTCCCGCATCCTGTGCATTCCCTAGGAGTGTTATTCGCTGGTACATTTTTGCAATTCCTTCCTTAGCCATTCTCTTGGAAGTGCTCGACCTAGTCCCTCATCAGTCCTTTCAGGGTGCCATTGTACTGCAAACCAAGATAGAGATTCATGTTTAACTGCTTCAATCATTCCATCTGAGGATTTCGAAAGAATCATTAGATCTTTACCTAATTCCCTTACTCCCTGATGATGGTGACTAGTCACCTCGAATTCTTTGTCTTCCATCTTAGTCCAATGTGGAATATCACCAATAGGAGGTTCACCTCCTTCACCATCACGATGTACTCCCACATCAAACCCACCTTGCCTTATATCTGGCCACAATGTACCGCCGAGAAAAACATTCATGACTTGCATTCCTCTACATATTCCCAAAACGGGCATGTTTTTTTCTAAGGCTTTCTCAAGAAGTTGAAATTCTAAAGTATCTCTTTCATCATTAACTCCACCTATAGGCAAATCCCCTGTTTGATTGCCATAAGCTCCACTCTTAATTCCCATATCTCCTCCTCCTGACAAAACTAAAACTTTAAAATTAACTAAATCTTCAGGTTTAGTTATTCTCTTAGGGATGCCTTCTGCTTCAATAATAAAATTGGCATAACGCTCAAAATATTTATCTGAAGTTAAAGTCAAAGCCGTAGATTTCATCTTATTATGGAATTAAGCCGTGCTACTTTAGAATGACTTAGACAACATTGAATAAGCTATCAAAAACATAATTATTGCAATGATTGCATCTAATGCCTGCCAAGCTTTACGTGACTTCATTAAAGGTGATAATATTCTAGCTCCAAATGCTAAAGTAAAGAAAAATAATAAGCTAGCTAATCCTGCGCCTGCTCCAAATTGCAATGTTTCTTCATATTGAATAGACACCGTACCAATTAGTACTATTGTATCAATGTAAACATGAGGATTTAACCATGTCAAGGCTGCACAATTAGTCAGAGTCAATTTCAAATCAGCTTCCTTAGAAGATGATGCTACGAGATAGCTATCTGCAATGTAAGCGCCCTTCATCCTAAGAACTCCATAACCAATTAACCAAATTCCCCCAAATAGGTACATATATTTTGACAAATAATCTAATTGTGAAATAAGAGCCCCAAACCCAAATACTCCTAAGGCAATAAGAATTATATCTGATATTGAGCAAAAAAGAGCCACTGGAAAGACATGTCTACGTAAAAGACCTTGACGTAAAACAAATGCATTCTGAGGACCTATTGCAATGATAAGTGATAAACTAAGAAAGAATCCTGAGATGAAGGCTAAATTCAAGATTCACTTTCTATTGGAACCCATTTTTCTTGACCTGTTTTAGGATCTATAATTTTCTTAACTGGTTGTCCCTTGATAAATGCCTTAAACTCTCTTGCCATATTTTTGCAGAAGAAGGAGTATATTAGTATTTTACTATCTATTTTAAACTAAAACTGCAGTCATAAATCCATATTCTGAATCAATGATTTTTACATCATAGAATTCGCCTAACGGCAATTCTTCTTTCAAAATAACTGGGCGATAATTATTATCTCTACAAAGTGTACTACCTTTTCTCTGATTTTCAACTGTTAAAATAGAAGTTTCTCTTCCTACAAATCTTCCAAAACTTTTTGCTCCTAACTGTTTTCTAAGAATTGTTAATTCACGTGAACGATTTTTGACTATCCTACCATCAATTCTTTTGTACCTAGAAGCTGGTGTCCCTTTCCTAGGAGAAAAACGTGTAACATTTACTAAATCTGGAGATAAACGATTTAGTAAATCCATAGTTTCTTGATGATCCTCATCAGTCTCTCCTGGAAACCCAGTTATGATATCGGTAATAATCATCATTTCAGGATAATATTCTCGGAAAACATCGACTACTTCCCAAAATTCTTCAAGCGTGTGATCTCTTACCATAGAATCAAGTATCTTTTGTGACCCTGATTGTATTGGCAAGTGCATGAATTTGTACGTTCTAGAATCACCCCATGCCTCTGCCATTTTCTTTGAACGGCCTGCAACAAGCATTGGATTCAACATTCCTACTCTAAGCCTAAATTCACCCTCTAAATGTGATAATTCATTCAACAATGATTCTAGACTGGAACCACTATCTGCTCCAAAAGCTCCATTATCCTGTGATGTAAGAAGTAATTCCCTACTTCCTGAATCTATTGCATATTGTGCTTTGAAAAATATATCATTTACAGAACGTGATTTTACTCTGCCTCTAGCCTTTAATGTTGCACAATAAGTGCACCTACCAAGACAACCTGAAGAAATAGGTAAAATAGCTGCAAACGGAGTTTCTAACGTTTCTGGTTTACAACCTCCTCTACCTATCAAATCTCCCAAACCTGCAATATCTCCTGGCGAAACTAAGGGCGTATTAGGAAATTTAGAATTCAAGACTTTAGTATCTGCAGTAGCCATACAACCACTCACAATTACATTTTTCCCTTGTTCCATCAATTCAGATATGCGTTTTTCCATTCTGTTTTGAGTAGATTCAATAACTGTACATGTTCCAAGTACAACTGTTTCAGCCATAGTTGAATCTGGTGCAAGTTTATGACCTAAATCATTAGCATGTTCTCTCATCTCAAGGGTTTCACCCTGATTTGCAGTACATCCATAACCTTCAAACCAAATAGACACAATTTGCCAACAAATCCTCTAATTAAGACCCTTCCTATGTAAATACTGTGCTCATAAATCTTGAAGGAATAGATGGATGTGGGAAATCTACACAATGTAAACTTTTAATGGAAAAATTTCAAAAAGAAAATGAAAATGTAGTCATACTAAAAGAACCCACAGATGGAAAATATGGGCAAAAATTATGGGAAATGCTTAAAGGTCAAAGAGAAGCTACTACTGAAGAAATTTTAGATTTATTTGTAAAGGATAGAAGAGAACATGTAGATGAAAAAATCAAGCCGGCTTTAGACGATGGTAAAATTGTTCTGATGGATAGGTACTACTATTCTACTATAGCATATCAAGCTGCAGCCGGAATTGATGTTGAAAGAATAAGAAAAGACAATGAATTTGCACCCAAACCTGATATCGTTCTTATTTTTGACTTGCCTGTTGACTTAGCAATGGAAAGAGTAAGGGGGCACAGCGTAGCTGATGCCTTTGAAAAAGAAGAACATTTAGAAAAAGTTAGGAAAGCTTACCTTAATTTGGAAGACGATCCTCTTGTAAGAATTATTGATTCTACTCGAACACCTGAGGATATATTTGCTGAAGTATGGAACCTAGTTTCAGAGGTGGAAAATGGATGATTTGCTACAATATGCAAAAATAATACTACTAATTGTACTATTATACGATGTGATTATTCTTTTTCGAAAACCTGAAAAAGATAGCAAGGTTACTACCTTAGATTTTTGGAAAGAAATTGAAAGAAAAGGAATTAATGGATTACTAATTCCTAGCACTATGATTTTTATTATATCTCTTGATTATGCTCAAGGCGTTGATATTTATCTTTCAATATGTCTATTAATTTTAAGTCTTATTTATCTAGGATATCCGCGCCCTTTTGCACATGGAGAAAATGGAGTCTTACTTGATGGAAAAACCATTACAAACGACAGAATTCTCAAAGCTAAAAAGACTGAAACTGGGGCTAAAATTTCGATTGAATGGTATGGCTGGTTAATGGAAAAAGAATTACCTGATTGCGAAGTGACTGATTCAATTTTAAAAGAATTTAACGATTAAATCTTCTGCGGACTATTGTCAGTAAACCTATTGATATTAACACTGGAATTAAGGATATAGAAGCTACTTCTTCAGGTTCAATTTCTTCGCCAGTAACGTTGCCATTGTCATCTGCAGTATCTGCCTGCACTATTACTGTCCGGGATTGAGTTGTTGCATGATTTCCATCACTATCTGTACAATCGTAGAAAATTACATACGAACCTTCATTGTTGTAATTAACAACTGCACCATGGACTGCTATATTATTAGTGATATCTCCATCCTGTGCATCAAAACATGAAGCCCCTGCATCTACATAATTCATCTCTGAACTTTGTGTTAATGTCAATACATTCTCTCCTAAAAGAGTGATTATTGGAAAATCATCGGCATGATAAAGCTCGTGATCAAAATTTTCAAATGCATTACACAACTCTTCTGACTCTTGTCCGGCAGCACACGCATCAACTAACCAAGTGCAACCTTCGTCATCTGAACCATCTTCTAAACAGTAATGTGCCGTTCCTTCTCCACAATAAACTGGATCATAATCTGGACTTTCAGAATCACAATAAGGCCCATATTCGTAACAATAATCTTCACTGCTAAATGGACATTCGCCTTCTTCACCGCCTTCATCTTCACCATCTGGGCAATCATCTAGACCATTGTTAACCTGCTCGATCCAGACCTCGCTACCATCATGGCAGTCGAACCAGTTAATCCTATCTCCAAATTCATCATACTGCTGTTCGTCGGAACCATCAGCACAGTCTTCTTCACCGTCGTTGACCCAAAGGAAAGGAACCTCTACACCATCGCCACAGACAAAGGTCATAGGGCCCTCATCTGGACCCTCACAAGCACTGAATGGCATATCCAAGGTGAATGGCCAATCCTCGCCCTCAATCATATGCCACCCCCCTGCACCGGGTTCGTCATACCAGGCAAGTCGCCCTATGAACTGATAACATCCAGTACCAAGTTCGTTGAAAACTTCCTGCTCAATAGAATATTCCACAAAGTTGGATGTCGCATTAAAAGACCATTCGCCCTCAGCAACAAGGTCACCATAAGTATCAGGTTCATAGATGTACCAATCTATCTTATAATA
This sequence comes from uncultured archaeon, assembly GCA_964626865.1. Taxonomy (GTDB): domain Archaea; phylum Thermoplasmatota; class Poseidoniia; order MGIII; family CG-Epi1; genus CG-Epi1. The sequence goes on from CAZVIT010000046.1 coordinate 7,049, forward strand.
TATACCATTAACAAGTTCGGTTGCCTCAACTGTAATGTTGGCACCTCCCTCATTAACATCCAGACTCATCTCATAATCTTCAATATCACCACCACTACCGGTTGGGAATGCATTCAAGTATGGTCCACCATTCTGATAACTTGAACAACCATAATCATCTACTTCTTCACCATCTGGTGTGTCAGAACAATTGTCCATATCATCTGTAATTCCATCATTATCCGTATCTCTCTGTGACGCGGAACAACCATATTCATCTACTTCCTCACCTGCAGGAGTGCCTATACAATCATCAACACCATTAGTTATACCATCAGAATCTGTATCTCTCTGTGAATATGAACAACCATATTCATCTACTTCTTCGCCATCTGGAGTGTAATGACACTCATCCTGATTATTACCGATACAGTCATCATCGTCATCATCTCCATCAGAAAAAATGCAGAGTTTTATTGTCTTTGAATTATTTGCTGGGACAAAATCCTTACCTGCAGGTACAAGAACTTCTGCAGTTACAAAATACACATTAGTTTCAGGAGTATGGAATACAAAGAATAATTCATTTTGGCTTGAATCTTGGTTAATATCTCCATATTCCGAATTGCCCGCTAACTGGTTCAAATAGGAATCCTCATTATCAAGAAAATGTGACATATCTTCGCCTTGTAAATTCTCAACTGATATTCTTACAGGTAAATCAGTCCAGCTCGATTCACCTGCATTGATTACTGTAACATTAATCTCTCTCCATGATGAATTACCACTACTTTTAACGGCGAAATCTGTATCGACAGTTAGATCTCCTACGGCAACGTCACGTAGTACCTTTTCTTCGCCTCTGAGAATTATATTATCAATAAAAAATATTGAACAAGGA
>CAZVIT010000047.1:0-2587 GCA_964626865.1 uncultured archaeon
AACTCACAGAGAGGTTTAGGAGCTGCATTGACAATAGATTGTAATGTTGGTGGAGATATTTCAGCACTGATTTGTAAAAATTTAGGAATAGAAAAAGAAAGTAATACTTCCGAATCTAATTCTAAACAGATATATGAAGAATTAAAAAGAATTCTAAATGAGAGAATTGAACCAACTATTTTTGTTAATGTAAATGGTGAAAGATTTACAGTTTCGGCTTTTGATTTGGGCATGGAGTTGGGTTCTAAATTTTCCACACTTGATGAGGCTATAGAGGATTATATTTCTAATTTAGAACCAGTTAAGAAGGAAGTTAAAAGTTCTGAACAGGTTCGAATTGATCATCAGAATAAGGCTATAGAAAAATATAATTTAAAATCCAAAAATTATAGAGAAAAAGGCAATATTATTTTTTCTAAGTTGAATGAAATTCAAAAAATGATTGATTTTGAAAATGATGAAGATGAAGTAGTAATAGAATTAGAGAATACTAAGATTTTGATTGATAAAAAGAAATCATTAGAAGCTAATGCATCCTTATATTTTAACAAGTCTAAGGAGATGGATAGAAAGGCTAAAAGAACTAGGGAAGTTTTAGCATCAAAACCAGTTTCAAAACCTAAAAAGAAGATAATTAAAAATAAAAATATAGAGTGGTTTGAGCGTTTCAGGTGGTTTATAACAACAGATGGAGAAATTGCAGTTGCAGGTAAGGATGCTAGATCAAATGAGCTGGTTGTTAAGAAGTATCTAAAGGCGAATGATAGATATGCACATGCAGATATTCATGGAGCGCCTAGTGTAGTAGTAAAGAATTTGAATGGCGTTCAACCTTCGGAACTTTCTATGTTAGAAGCATGTAATTTCAGTTTATCATATAGTAAAGCATGGGGGGCTCGTGTTTCTGGCGGACATTCTTTCTGGGTAGACAATGATAAAGTATCCAAGACGCCCAATACAGGTGAATTTCTTGCAAAGGGAGCATTTGTTATTCGTGGTAAGAGGCACTGGAATCGTAATCTTGAATTGAATGTTGCGATTGGTCTTATATCATATGATGGAAACCCAAAATTTATGGGAGGCCCAATAAGTTCAGTTGAAAAACATTCTAAAAAATATGTAATATTTAGACCTGGTTTTACTGAGAGAAAGGTAGTTATTCGCAAGCTTTCAGAAGCATTTAATGGAGAATCTATAGATATTGAAAAATTGTTGCCAAGTGGTGGTTTTGATTTAGTAAAAACAAGGGGTATTGAATTAAAGTTATAGAGAGTGGTGCGGGGGGTGGGATTTGAACCCACGTACCACTAAGGACAAGGCCCTCAACCTTGCGCAATTGGCCTGGCTATGCGACCCCCGCACTTATGCGGCAGCGTCAATACTGGTCATAAAGTCTTTACAATGAGCGTCTAAAGATTTCAATGCTTGTTCAAGAGCAAGTTTAGCTTCCATTGCACCAGTTGTTTCAAATTCTAAAATAAAATGTGTTTTGTTACGCGTAATGGTCATTGCTTTTTGGGCAGCTTCATCATTCCATAAAGATTCTAACTTTTTGATTGCTTCATGAGCTTTAACTGGATCTTCAATAATGTGATTCTTACCTTTTTTCTTGAAATTTTCTTTACCTACAACATCAATCACACTTTTGCTACCTTTTCCGGAAGAGACAGTTAGTGTTGGCGCTTGGTAAAATCTTGGAGCTACAGCAGTTTGCCATTTTGCATGTTGCTTTGCAGTTCCCATTTTTGCTTTCGCGTAAACAAGAATAGCTTGTCCCTCAGTAAGCTTCACAATAGGAACACTTGTTTCAGGAATGTTTAGAGAAGTATCTCCATTCACAGGTTCTAAATCTCCAGAATAAACAGTGCAAGGTCCCTGTTTATGTAGTGAATACATAATGTCAGGTTGCTTTGAATCATCATTCACGCTATCTCCGAATGCTTCTATTGTTTTTGCATCAGTAGGTATTGGTAGCATTCCAATGCGATGTGCAATAATTTCATTGAACATTGCACTTATTGATTCGTATTCTTTTTCTTCTCCACTTTCTTCTTCTACATATGAACCTAAAGATCCCATGTGAAAATCGACTTCATGGATGGCAAGGCAAGGAACCATAGAAACTAATGATCTTCGTATAGAATTGATAAAGGAATAGTTAACATCAATAAATTCAACCTGAGCGAAGAACTTTTCATTTTGCCTAAGTTTTACTTTCATTAAACTCTCCTTCCTCTTCTGCCACCTTTAGCTTTTCCGCCATCATGTGGAATTGGTGTAACATCATCAATACGAGAAATAGTCATACCTGCTCTGGCTAGTGTTCTGATTGCAGCTTGAGCACCAGGTCCAGGCGTTCCACTTCTTTTGCCTCCAGCACCTCTTAGTTTAACGTGAACTTCCTTTATTCCTCTTTCTTGTAAGGCTTCTGCAACTTGTCCTGCAGCTAGCATAGCAGCATGCGGCCTTGATTCTTCTCTTTGTGACCTTACAACCATACCGCCAGAGCATTTTGCAATAGTTTCAGCTCCAGTAGAATCTGTTGCAGTAATAATTATGTTATTATGTGATGCAAAAATATGTGCAA
>CAZVIT010000047.1:2687-7885 GCA_964626865.1 uncultured archaeon
ATCTTTAGATTCTTCTTCAATAACTTCTTCATCTTCGTACGATTCTTTTACTCCAGGCCTAACTGGATGCAAGTCACTGTTTAGTGCTGATGATGGTGAATAAGTAATATTTTTTTCTTGAGTTTTAGTTATATGCATTCCTGGTACTCTATTTACAGCACCTTCAACAGAGATGTGACCATGAATAATAAGCTGTCTTGATTGTTTTACAGTTGAAGCTAATCCTTGAAGATAAACTTGAGTTTGTAATCTTCTATCTAGAATATTTTCAGGAGCCATTCTTAAAACATCTTCTAGTGCAGCACCTTGCTCAAGCATTCCCAGTCTACTCAATTTGTTTAAAAGAAGATTTTTTTCTTTTTGAGCTTGTTCATCATTAGCCTTAGCAGTTAATTTTCTTGCTTGACGGCGCATTTCACGAACTTTAGTATCTGCTTTCCATATTTCTTTTTTAGATTTTAGACCATATTGATGTGTAAGATTTCTTTCTTGTTCTATACGGGTTTTTTGCCAAGGGTGTGATGGAGTATTATAGTGCTTACTAGGAAATTTTGGATCGCCCATTTATCTATGCACCTTTTCTCTTACTTACACCTAATGCTAAACCGCGACGCCCGTTCGAATAGGTTCTTTGTCCACGTACTTTATGTCCTGATGCGTGTCTTACACCTTTGTAAGATTTAACTTTTTTCATTCTATTAATGTCATCCTCATGAAGCATTTTCAGATCAATACTTACAGGGTGGATATCCTCTCCAGTATCATAATCTTTTTGACGATTTAAAAGCCAATTAGGAACAAAATCGTTCACATTTTCTATAGCGTTCTCAATATCTTCAACGTTTTTATCAGTTAATTCACCAGCCAGTTTCTCACTATCTAGTTTTAGTTTTTGAATAATAGCGTTACTAATTCTAGAACCAATACCTCTAATTGAGGTTAGAGCATAACCTAGCCTTTGCTCTCCTGAAACGTCTGAGTTTGCTATGCGAATGATATACTTGAAATCGGGGTCTTCGGGCACGTTTACCTCTTGGAATAAATTCTCAAGGCTGCGCTAGCCGGGCGGTCTATTTATAATTCTTTTCTTTATAAGCCTAAATTATTACTAAGGTTAATTATTAATAAGGCTAAAAATAAGGCAGTAATAATGAAGAAGCTTTCTTTACTATTGTTAGTTTTGTTTTTTGCATTGGCAGCCTCAGGGGGATATGGTTATTTCTTACTGCAAAATGATACTGAAGAAGATGATAGTGATGAACCAGTGTCTTCAAGTGGCAATTATCCTAAAGCTAAGATGACTCCCACAAATCCTAAAATACAGATAAACGATAATATTTCGTTTTCAGCATCAGAATCTACAGATCCAGATGGTGATGATTTAACATTTTTGTGGAGTTTTGAGGGAGATTCAAAAGAGTATGAAGGGTCTACAATAAATCGCAATTTTCCAGATAAGGGAGAATATATGGTGTTTCTAAAAGTTACGGATTCTACTGGTTTATCTGATGAAACAGATACAACTGTTTTAGTAGTTGAAGATCATAATCAGAATGAGAGTGGTCAAGTAAATGGTCAAACTCAATATGATGAGTTTTTTATACCTGTAGAGAATGGTTTTGTTAGCCTTGATATAGATTATGATTTAGATGCAGATGCGTCCTCTGATGGAACAGATGCTACAGTTACATTGAGGCTTACAGATGCTGATGGTGTTGTTGTAGAGGAAGAAGAGATTACTTGCCAATCTCTTGGTCAACAAAATTGTGATGGTAATTGGGGTTATAGTAGTGATGATTTGAGTTCTACAGGTGATTATGTATTTTCAATAACACGTGAAGAAGGAACAATGAATTGGGATGCTGCAATAGTCGTAAAATACTAATTTCTTTCTAAAACTAAGATATTTCTTGTCAATGATTTATGTATATACCACTCAAATTTATGTAATAGTTTAAGATTTTGATGTTTTACTATTTCTGGATTAGATACGGCAATTACTATTCTTTGTCCTTTGTTTAATTTTTTTTGGAAAACATCAAGAGATCTTTTCATAAGTTCCTCGATATTCTCTCCCCCTGTTGTTGAAGCTATTCCGTAGGGAGGATCACAAACAATAGAACTAAAACTTTGATTAGTTATTTCCTCAAAATCTGAATTTATTAGATTACCTTCAAATCCATAATGTTTAAGATTGCCTTTAGAGTATTCAATCATCTTTTCTTTGAGATCTATTCCAATAACTTCTAGTCCCATATCAGCTCCTTCAATTAGAATACCTCCGGTTCCACAGAAGGGATCAATTAGCGGTTTGTTCACATCACAATTTGACAAATTCACCATAGCCCTTGCAATTCTAGGATGGATGCTTATTGGTGAAAAATAAGGGCGATGGCTTATGTGATGTCGGAGACATTTTTTGTAGCCAGTATCCCAATCTTTGAGGGAGATAATGAATTCTTTATTTTGGTAAAACAAGACTGTGACTTCGGGATTATTTAGTTCAGTTTTATTATCTTTAGAAATCTTTTCCCCAATTAATACTGCGGTTTTTTCACTATTCAAATCATTCTGGCCAATTTGTCTTATTGCAAAACTTTTATTGCCAATATCTATTTTTTTCAAATCATTTAGTATTAAATCAATATTATTCTTCTTAGATGTAAAAATAATATTTGATATTCTTTTTGTCATTGATAGTCTGCGAACTATGTTTTTTTCAATTGTTTTTGAAGTTGAAATTATTATTATTTTCCCATAATCTTTTTCTAATTCTGGAGAATATTTTTTAAATTTAAACAATTCAAGAGCCTCATATTTACCCAAATTGGTGTTTTCACCACCTAATTCCAATAAATATTTTTCTCTCATTTAGCCCTATAAAAGTTGTTTTATAATGTTGTATCTAGAGTACTCTGTGTTCAAATTAGCACGCAAGGCTATCTCACCAATTTATGCAGTCTATCAAAGACGTTTAGAAAACCAAGTTAAGAAGAGAGAAGTACCAAATCATTTAGCAGTAATAATGGACGGTAATAGAAGATATGCAGAAAGTGTAGGACTTTTACCTCATGAGGGACATATTAAAGGGAAAAACACTCTAGAAAATTTATCAGATTGGTGTCGTTCAGTTGGAATTAAAATTCTAACAGTTTATGCATTTTCTTTGGAAAATTTCAATAGGAGTGAGAATGAATTAGAAAAACTTATGGATTTGTTTGAAGAATCATTTAGAAACGCAGGAGATGATCCCCGTGTACACAAGAATGAAGTTAGGGTTCGAGCTTTAGGACATAGAGAACTTCTTCCAGAAAGAGTTAAGGCAGCAATAGATTATGCAGAATCCAAGACAAAGAATTATACTCGTTTTAATTATAATTTAGCAGTTGCTTATGGAGGTAGGCAAGAGATAATTCGTTCAATGAAGATACTTGGAAAAATGATAGAAAAAGGAGATTTAAAGGCTGAAGATATTGATGCAGATTTAATCTCATCGAATTTATATACTAGTGACTTACCAGATCCAGATTTGATTTTGAGAACTTCAGGTGAGGAAAGAATTAGTAATTTTCTTCTTTGGCAATTAGCATATTCAGAATTGTACTTTGCAGATGTGTTTTGGCCAGATATGAGGAAAATAGATTTTTTAAGAGCAATTAGGTCGTTCCAACATAGAAATAGACGTCTTGGTAAGTAACGACAGGTTTTAAGCACCCTTCTTATGCAGCAAATATGCTAGAGCGATATGCCCGACTCCCAATCGACAGCCCTAGGCAGATAATTTTAGTCGTGGCGTTGGTTACTTTAATAATATCTCCATTTATTATGAAAGTAGAATTTTCAACAGATGTTCAAGCGTTTTTGCCCCAATCTGAAGAAGTAGAAACGTATGATAAAATAAATGAAGATTTTGGCAAAGATTCTAGTGTTGTTACTTTGTATCTGACCTCAGTAAGTGAAGATAATATTTTGACCATAGATAATCTTATATTCATTTTAAAGCTTCATAATGATTGTTTGCAGATAGAAGGTGTTGACACAGTCCTATCTGTGGCATATTTTTTCGATCTAGTTTTACAAGAATCAAATCTATCACTTTCAGTTGTTCAAAATTTGGATCAACCATGGGAGCTTATTCATGCTTCGGTTTCCTCAGGTAATGATGGTCCTTACACATATGAAGATGTATATTATGCTGCAGAAGTTTTGATAAACAGGGAATTAGAAATGGGCCCACTTTTACTTCCAGATCAATTTGGGTATGCTAATCGTTCAGCACCTCTTGCAAATTCCACCATACTTATGGTTTTTTTAGATTCAGATTTATCAGCTGAACAGAAAAAGGATACAGGGCAGAAGTTGCGTAATCTTGCAGATATTCATAATCAAAATTCAGGGAGTGATGTTAATGCAGAAGCTTTCTCAGTTGATCTTTTAGCTTCAGACGTAGATGAATCTACACAATATACAAATATTTTAATGAGTTTTGGTATGCTTATTGTTACGGTTATTCTATTGTGGTTAACTTTTAGACATTGGAGTTATGTCGTTTTACCAGTTATAACTTTAATTTTATCTATTTTTTGGACATTTTCATTTGCAGGTATGGCTGAGATCAAGTTGACGGCTTTAGATGTAGCAGTTATACCTTTAGTAGTAGGTCTTGGTATCGATTTTTCAGTTCATATTAGTAGGAGATATCAGGAAGGTATTGCAGCAGGGAATAGCTTAGAGGATTCACTTATTGAATCTCAAGTTCATACAGGACAGGCCTTGTCGCTTGCGATGTTCACTACAGTTATTGCCTTCTTGTCAGGAATTACTGGCGGTGTTGGACCGGTTCGTGATTTTAGTTTACTTTGTGCCTTTGGAATATTTTCTTCATTTGTTTTAACATTATTTTTCTATACTTCTATGAGATATTTGTTAGATTCATCATCTGGAGAAATGGCAACTAAACCTAGAAATTCTGAGATTATTGAGTATTCAGTATCAAGAGCTTCTCAAATTGTTGATAAACATCCACAGGCTATAATTTCAACTGTAGTTGTTCTTACAATTTTAGCACTTGGGGGGGCTTCACAAATAGAAACATCTTTTTCTTTGGATGATTTTCTATCTGATGATTTAGAAATAATGGTTACTGCAGATAAAATTCAATCCGATTTTAGAGGAGCTAGTTATTCCCAATCTCAAAT
>CAZVIT010000048.1:0-7558 GCA_964626865.1 uncultured archaeon
CTAATAGGTTCATTATATCCATTCACAAGGAAACTTAGTTTCTTGATAGCTTTATTTCCAATTCTTTTAGCTCTTCTTTTAGTATCTAATGCAGCACACCAAGATCCTACTTTAGCTATAATAATAGTTTTAGTTTGTACTTTACTTTTACTTATTTTCTTTTATTTTATGGATAATATATTTGTGGAAGCATTAGAGTCCTACAAAATTAATTCTTCATCACATAAAAATCCAGTAAGAATATTACAATTTCAGTGGCTAAGTCCAATAGTGGGACGTCGTGCATCAGCTATTTGTTCTAAAGAAGTTACTTCATCAATTAGAGAAAGGGATGTTTTGAGTTCAGCCTTTTCGACATTTTCAATATCTTTACTAATGATATTTTGGTGGTTTAAGGTAGGGATTCCTAATGAGCCAGTTGGTGATCTTCCTCCAAAATTGTATTATCCAGGAATGTTAGCAATTAGTTTGTATTTGGGAGCCTTATTACAATGCACAATGTTAGGTTCTACAATGCTTGGTGTAGAAGGGAAAAGGTTATGGATTATGAAGTCTAATCCAGTTGAGTCACTTTTGATTATGAGAGGTAAGGCTCTTGCGCTTCTATTCATGGCGCTTCCAGGTCTCTTATCAATCTGGCTTCCGATATGTATTCTGGCTAAATTCCCAGTCGAAGTAACATTATTTTTTGGAGAATGTGTTTTAATCCTCTTATTTGTAAACACAGGATTAGGAATATGGTCAGGAAGTGCATTTGCAAATTTTGACGAGAGTGATCGTGGTAATCCTGATATTTTAGTCCAATTTATGTTAATGGGTACCTCAGCATTTTTTTCTTCTATTATGCTCATTTTACCAGCATCTGTAATGCTTTACAATCATAATATGGGGTTGTTAGCAGGAGCGATATTTGTTATTCTTTCTTATGCAATAATGGTTGCAGGAATAAGGACAAGCTCCTCAGCTTATCGTAGTATTTACATAGATAGTTACGGTGCTTAAGAATACTACAAATACAATAATAACAGGTGTTCTATGTGTACATGTGGTATTGATAGCATCTGATGAGATGAAGGCTTATTTTGAGGATTTAGAAAAAAAAGCTGATAATTGTTATACATTAGTTGAAAAGGTTAGAAAGGCGGGTTTTGATCCTTCAGATTCTCCAGAAATACCTCGTGCAAAAGATTTAGCTGAAAGAGTAGAAGCACAAGTAGGTCCTGAAGGAATAGCTCCTAGGATAAGAGAGGTTGCAGAAGAAAACGATAGGGAATCTACGGCTTTAATTATTGCAAAGGAACTTGCAGGAAAATTAAAGTCAGAATTAGGTTTAGAAATGGCCCTAGAGCAGGCAGTTAGAACATCCTTGTCGATTCTCACAGAAGGTGTTTTGGTGGCTCCAACGGAAGGAGTAGTAAAGGTCAGTACACTTGAAAACAGCAACAAAACTAAATGTGCTTCGATATACTATGCAGGACCAATACGTGCAGCAGGAGGAACTGCTCAAGCGTTATCAGTACTTATTGCAGATGTTGTAAGGCGCGAATTAGATTTAGATCCTTACATTCCAACACCTGCGGAAATTGAGAGATATAAAGAAGAAATCCCACTCTATAAGAGAGCAGTTAACTTGCAATATGTTCCAAGTCCAGAAGAAATACAGACTATAGTAACATCATGTCCTATTTGTGTTACTGGTGAAAGAACAGATAAACTTGAAGTTGCAGGTAATAGGGATCTTCCTCGAGTCGAAACAAATTCATTGAGAGGGGGGGCTTGTCTTGTTTTGGCTGAAGGCCTTTGTCTCAAGGCAGCTAAAATCTTGAAGCATGTAGATAAATTAGGAATAAGCGGATGGGACTTCTTGAGAACATATACAGAAAAGAAGCGCAAATCAGCCTCAGGAGATGTGAAAGAGCATAAATATTTGAAAGATGTTTTAGCAGGTAGACCAATTTTTGCTTTTCCAGATAAACCTGGAAGTTTCAGGCTTAGATATGGTCGTTCAAGAACTGCTGGTTTGGCTTCAATGTCCATACATCCTTCAACGATGCTGATTCTTGATTCGTTTGCAGCAATAGGAACGCAATTAAAACTACAATTGCCAGGTAAAGCTACAGCGTCTACACCATGTGATACTATAGAAGGTCCATCAGTATTACTGAAAAATGGAAAATTTACTAGGTTGGATGATTATAATATGGCATTAAAAGTGGTAAATCAGGTAGAAGAGATTGTTGATTTGGGTGAAATATTAATTCCTGTTGGAGAATTTTTGGAGAATAACCATCCGCTACAACCATCTGGATGGTGTGATGAATGGTGGGAATTAATGGTAAAATCAAAGAGAATTGAAGAGTACAGTGGAGATTATTCATTTGACTCTATCTATAATTTTTGTAGAGATAATGATTTGCCACTACATCCCAGATTTACATTTAATTGGAATGATTTAGGTAGCAAGGAAATCCTAGATCTTCGTAATCAACTTGTTCGCAATAGTTCTGAAGTGATTAAAAATAGGTTTTCACAAATCTACAAAGAAATCTTCATAAAACTGGGTATTTTCTTTGAGATTAGTGATAATTCTATAGTTTTAGATGAAGGATTTCAACCTCTACTTACTTTGTTAGGTATAGAAAATGCGAATGGTATTTTGTCTGCTAAAGATTTAAATATCGAATCATCTGAATCATTGGTTTTGGTATCAGAATTGTCCGGAGTTCTTACAAAATGTAAGTCACCTACTAGGATAGGAGCTAGTATGGGCCGTCCTGAGAAGGCCAATGAGCGAAGACTCAAACCACCTCCCCATGTTCTTTTCCCTTTGGGAGATTCTGGAGGAAATCAAAGACTAATAAATACAGCATTGAAAGAACGTCAATATCGTAGAGGTTTCACACAAGGTAAGTTGGGTTCTATAGAAATGGTAACACAATTAAGATATTGTAAGAATTGTAATAAGGAAACAATCTCGTTGAGATGTTGTAAATCATTGACGATGGTTAAAGAAGATGCAAAAAAGAGAATCGTAGACGTATCTGAAATAGTAACAAAGGCAATGAATAATGCAAAAATTGGAATTCTACCCAAAGTAAAGGGTATTAAAGAATTAAAATCAGGTCCTAAAATTCCAGAGTCTCTTGAAAAGGGAATTCTTCGTTCAAAATATGATTTGAGAGTGTACAAAGATGGGACGCTTAGATATGATATGATTGATTTGCCTATTACGCATTTTTACCCAAGAGAGATAGGTTTGTCTATTGATAAAGCTCTAGAATTAGGTTATAGCAAAGATACAAGTGGTAAAAGATTAGAATCTGAAGATCAACTCTTAGAGTTAAAAGTTCAAGATTTAATTGTTTCTAAAAACTCAGGTCCATGGTTGATTAAAGTAGCAAATTTTGTTAATGATGAATTGGTGAGATTATACGATTCAGAGCCATTTTACGACGTAAATGCAGATTCCGATATGCATAAACTAATAGGTAATCTTCTAATTTGTTTAAGCCCTCATACTTCGGCAGGTGTTTTGACTAGATTGATAGGTTTCACATCAGCTAAAGCTCAATACGGCCATCCATTCCTACATGCAGCTAAGAGAAGAAATTGTGATGGAGATGAGGATTCTATAATGTTATTGCTTGATGGTCTACTAAATTTCTCAGATAGTTTTGTGCCTACAACTAGAGGAGGCACTATGGATATACCAAGAGTATTATCAACTAGAATAGACCCAACAGAAATAGATAGTGAGGCTCATAATGTTGAATTGAATTCAGATTATTCTCTAGAATTGTACGAGCATTCAGAAAAGGAATCTAATCCTAATGAGGTTCTTGATTATCTAGACACAGTTTCAAAGAGGTTAGAGAGTCCTGAGCAGTATGAAGGATATTCATTTACACACAATTCTTCAGATATTAACCTCGGACCAAACGAATCACGCTATGTTACCCTTGGTTCAATGAAAAGTAAAGCAATTGCTTCTCTTGAGTTAGCAAAAAAGACACGAGCTTCTGATGCTACTTATGTTGCAGAACAAACAATTGAAAAGCATTTTATTAGAGATATAATTGGTAATCTTCGCTCATTTTCTACTCAAGGAGTAAGATGTAAGAAGTGTAATGCTAAATATCGTAGACCACCTTTGAAGGATACTTGTGTTTGCGGCGGTTTTCTTCAATTAAATATTTCACCAGCTTCTGTTGCAAAATATCGGAAAATTGCAGGAGAAATTGCAGAAACATATGGTTCACGAAAATTTATCCAGCAAAGATTAGAATTAGCATTTAGTGCGATTGAAGAAACATTGGAAAATGAACAAATCAAGCAAATGGATTTAGGTGCCTTTCTTTGATAAATATTGTTGATAATATAGATTCAACAAATATTTGGCTTACACAATTTAATAATGATTTTTTTGATTCAATTATATCTCTCAAACAGTCCAAAGGATGTGGAAGACAGGGTAGATTTTGGAAATCTAATAAAGGAGGATTATATTATTCAATAGTTTTACCATATAGGAAAATTTTACCGCTTATAATTGGAGTATCAGTTTCAGATATTTTAGTCAAAGATAATATTGATATTCAACTCAAATGGCCCAATGATATATTGGTTAATGGCAAAAAATTAGGGGGGATTTTATGCCAATCTCAGGGTGAAAGTGCAATTGTTGGACTGGGAATAAATATGGACAACAATATAAATTTACCCGAATCCATTAATTTATCTAAATTAGGTTGTAATCTTGACAAATTATGTTTTATTAAGGGTTTAGTAAAAGAAATAGTCATTAACATGAGCTGTAAAGATCAAGAGATAATTGAAAAATTTCTAACGTATGATTGCTTAATTGGGAAGGAAGTTTCTTGGACGGGAGGAAAGGGATTAGTTGAACGTATATCAGAAGAAGGTCATTTAGTTGTTAGAAATAGAGAAAATAAATTAGATTTTTTGACAGAGGAGGTTCATTTAGAATGATTAATTGGAGTAGTGAGTCTTTTCATCCAGTAGTAAATCTGCCAGATAAATACAAGATATTAGATTTAACTAAAGGTTCTTGGAATTCTGATAAGAACGAATTTTCTATAGGTAAATATGATGAATACAGGCCGAATGTTTACACAACTAATCTATTTGAGGAAAATCGCAATATTCATGTCGGCATAGATATTGGAGGACCTGTAGGTACGCCTTGCATGGCATTTATGGATGGCATAATACATAATTTTGGATATAATCAAGAAGCAGGAGATTATGGCAATGTAGTCATAACTGAGCATAAGATTATGGGTAAAAAATTCTGGTCACTTTATGGGCATCTTGATTCAGAATCAATCTTAGACAAAGTAGAAGGTCAATTAGTCAAAAAAGGAGCGATTATTGGACGTTTTGGTAGCGAAGAGGAGAATGGAGGTTGGGAACCACATTTGCATTTTCAGTTATCTCTTATTAAACCTGAAACACATGATTTACCAGGAGTTGTTACGAAAGAGGAAAGAAAGTCAGCACTCAAAAAATTTCCAGATCCTAGATTAGTTCTCGGTCCAATTTATTAAATTAATAACTTTTTTATTGGTATCTTCAGTCTATATTTATGAGAAACATAACTTTGTTTCTAGTATTTGTGATTTTGACTTCAGCGGGTTGCTTAGACAGTCTTAAGGAAGATTTAGTTTCCTGCGAGAATCGTGTAGGTGAATGCAGATATGAGATTCTTCAAGATAATAAATATTCAAAGTTGCATATTGAGATAAATTATGTTTCAGGACATGAACCAAGTTCTGATGCTCTTGATTTACTTAGACAAAGAATAAATCAAGTGACAGATAAAAAATCAGTAACAATTAGTCAAGATAGTTTTGGTAGCACAGATGATAGCTATTCACTTGAGGAGATATTAGATATTGAAGAGTCACAGCGTACTAGGTTTAAGAATGGAGATGAATTTGTCATTCATATTTTGTATCTTAATGGTGAATTTGAAGATAATGATAAAACACTAGGTTTGGCCTACACAGGTTCTTCTTTTGCAATATTTCATGAGAAAATAGAAGATGCAGCTTTTCTTTTAATTTCAGCACAAGATATAGAAAAATCAGTATTAGTTCATGAATACGGCCATCTTCTAGGTTTAGTAAACAATGGTTATACATCACCCCATGACCATGAAGATTCTGAGCACCCTAATCATTCAAATAATGAGGATTCAGTTATGTATTGGGCTGTTGAAAGTCAGGATCTTTATAATCAATTAGATGGAGAACCACCTAATAATTTTGATAATTATGACCTTGATGATCTAAAACTTATGAAAGAAGGAAAACTTTAGTGAAACTGTATACAGTTATAACAATTTGCTATATGCTTCTCATAGTGTTTGTTAGTCACATTCCGCAGAAGGACATTCCTGAAAGTATATTAGGTCCAGACAACATTGATTTACTTTTTCATTTTGTGGAATATTCGATTTTGGGTTTTTTGTTATTCCAGTCAATCAATACGGATGAACTTTTTACTATTAGTCCATTGTATGGTTCTGTTGTGATTGGCATTTTTTTTGCAATCTCAGATGAATTCCATCAAAGTTTTGTGCCCGGTCGGCATATGTCATTGGTGGATATGTTATTTGATTCGGTAGGCATTTTGTTTGGAACTTTCAGTTCTAGATTTTTCAATTATCCTTCTAAAATTTGATTTTCGTTTCTTTACTATTTTTCTAGTTTTAGGTTCGGCATCAAAGGAGATCCATGCTGTTCCTTTTTGCGTGCAACTTGGTTCGTCAGTATAATCTGCAGCCATGATATTTCGCGGCTTACAAAACGATTATTTAAAGCTGATGTAAGATAGATGTCAGGTGATGGGAGTAAGCCCCTTTCTGTTAACCAAAATGGTTGGCGACATTTAGCTTTGCTTCCTACCTACCGCTCCCGAGCAGGTCTACGCGGTTACTTGGAATTGCTCCGGCAGGGATACTCGTTTCATCAAATCCTCCACTGACGTCACGTCCTTGACGATCATTCCTATAGTGGGTCTGTGTCGTTTCTGTTGCATTGCCAATCCTCTCGGATTCCTTGCGGCTGCCTTGCTCATGGAGAGGGGACTTTCCTCAGCCTAGGGCCGTCGGTCGCCCTCCATCTCCTGACAGGCTTTTAATGATGCTAAGAATATATAGTTCACGGTTAGCAGTAAACCCTTATTTACTGGATATAATCGCAAATAATGCCAAAAGATGAAGAGGTTTCTAAAAATTCACAAAGAAAAAATTCTGATTACAAGAAAGCATATGATAAGTGGGTTAAAGAAGTGCTAGAACCTGCCTTGGCTAAACATCCTGAGAGAAACAAAGAGTTTATGACTACTTCCAGTCAAAAAGTTGATAGATTGTATACTCCTTTAGATAATTTAGGAGTAGATTTTGGAAATGATATTTCTTTTCCAGGTCAGTTTCCTTATACAAGAGGAATTCATTCCACAATGTATCGTGGTCGTTTATGGACCATGCGTATGTTTGCAGGATATGGTTCTGCAGAAGAAACCAATGAAAGAT
>CAZVIT010000049.1:0-632 GCA_964626865.1 uncultured archaeon
AATTGCTTTAGGTTATGCTGGATTAGCTGGTATGACTATTGCTATGATTGCTATGAGTTGGAAAGGTTTTCCTTACATTATGGCGATTATTGCCATTTATTTGGGATTCCAAATGCTAATTAATGCATTTAGAAGAGTTGATAGTTTAACTACTGGAATGATAGGATTGATTACTCTTAGTTTGCCTGTTCTTTTATCATATCCATACTATCACACAATGGGATTCATTAACACCTGGTGGGAAGCTCCTGCTTACATCTTACTTGGTTATATCATAATGTCTGTGTTGATGATTACAACCAGAGATTTACCATGGTTATTAGTTATTGGAAGTTCTACTTTCCTTGCTCTTGTTTTCTACCTGTTATTAAAATATGTCTTCACTGACCTTGGATTCTTACTATTCAGTGGACAAGGATATTTCGTAAGAACTAAACTTTTCAATACAATTGCTGAGGCTCAGCCTCCTAGATTTGCAGATTTTGTATTTGCATTCGGTCCCGTTTCTATCTGGCTAGCTATTGTTGGAGTTGGATGGATGGGGTACCGACTATTCTATCAAGGCATGTGGAAAAAGGATTATCTCTTTGTTCTGATTTGGGCACTTGTATCTTTGTATATGGCTCAATCTG
>CAZVIT010000049.1:642-7555 GCA_964626865.1 uncultured archaeon
CATTTTCAATGCAACACCTATTGTTTCTCTAATAAGTGGTTGGATGACTTGGCTTATAATTCAATGGGCTAATTTCCCTTCAATATTACAAACGTGGAATAGTTATTGGGGAAAACGTGGAAGTTTATTCTATGGATTATCTTTACTTTCCCTTGCTATCGGATTTTGGTTCTTCTTCACAATAAGTGTTCTTGTTGGGTTGTTAACTGCATTTATTTTGATTATATTAATTATGGTCATTGGGCATATGGATGCTCAAGATATTGATCAATATCGTTTCCGTGACATATTAAGTGGATTAAGAAAATCATTTGAAATAAAAAGACCGCTAGTCGCTCTTTTCGTAGGATTATTCATTTTCCTCCCAAATACATTCTATGGATATGATGCAGGTGTTCCTTATGAAGACAAAAAAGAGCACGATGCTGGCATTTACAACTTCCTTAGTTATGACTTCTTTAGACCTGAAGAATTTGATTATGGTCAAAGAAACAACGCCACACTGTACCCAGAAGGAATTTCTGGAATGTATACTACTAACTTAAGCTCAAACCAATTATGGTATATGGGAAATACGGGACCTTCATTCCCTTCTGATTATTGGATTGAAGGACTTGAATGGTTAGCTGAACAAGATACTGAAAAAGCACCAGAAGACAGACCTGGATTCATGGCTTGGTGGGATTACGGATTCTGGGCAATTGATATTGGAGAACACCCTACTGTTGCTGATAATTTCCAGTTTGGTTACCAAATTGCTGGTAATTTTATTGCATCTCAATCAGAACATGAAGCAATGTCGCTTCTTCTTTATAGAATATTAGAAACTGAAGTAAATAGAGATACAGGAAAATTTAATTCTGATGTTAGAAATACGCTCTTGGACGGATACTTAAATGAGGAAAATGTTTCCGCATTTGAACATATTGTTTCAAATCCTAATGATTATATTGATCTCTATCCTAAAACCGAAGCCGCTGACGGTAATAAACAAGATATTAACAACAGAAATGCAGCGATAAGAACTGGAAATCCAATTTTAATGACTATGGATACTACTACTGTTTCTAATTTACTATGGGAAATGGAACAAATCACTGGAAAATCTATTCGATATTTTGCAGCAGATACTAGAATGATGGCGTATGGTCCAAGAGCAGGAGAGACCGGTATTCTGTATGCTCCTGTTACTTTAGCTGATTACGAGATTAAGGACTTTATTGAAGTGCAATACACTCTTTCTAATGGTCAAACTTTACCTATTGAGGAGATTAATGAAGTAATGAAAACTAATCCTACTCTGACTCTTGATCCATCAACTCCTTACGGCGTACTAGTTTACAAAGAAAAATTCTTGAATTCAATGTTCTTTAGGGCATTCATAGGTTGGTCTGCAATCGATATTGACCGTCCAATACAAGACGGAATTCCAGGAATAACTGGCTCTATCGCACAAGAAGGAAAAATGGCTGCTCCTGGTTGGAATTTAACTCACTTTAAATTGGTGAAATCTTCAGGAACTCAGTTGAGGATGTTGAAATATTATGATGGTGCAACTATTCAAGGTACTATTGCAACTCCTAACGGCGATCCTGTAGCAAATGCAAACGTAACTATTCTTGATGAATACGGAATTCCTCACGGTATTGCAACGACTGATAAAGATGGAAAATATTCTGTTCTGTCTGTTGCAGGCAATGTAACTCTAATAGTTTCACTTGGAGAACTAATTTCAGACGATGAGAAAATTAGAAAAGTTAGTAACAATATCTTAACTGGAGATAATATAGAGGATTTAATAAAAGTAAATATTTCTGAAGAAGCTGCAATGAGAGTTCCTAATGTTAATTCTACATTCGATATAGATATAGAAATTGAACCAACAAACATCACAGGTAGATTATTTTGGGATATGGACAAAGATGGAACATTTAGTAGCGTCGTGGATGAAGCATTGCCTATTACGCCGGTTAAGGCTACAAATATTCATTCAGAAATAGAAACAGTTGTAAACACAAATGCAAATGGAAAATATGAATTCATAGGCTTGGCACCTGGTGAATATACAATAACTACAGAAGTAGACGAGCACGAAGTTGTTTTAGCCTCTTATTTAGGCCTCTCTGCAATACAAGAAGGGCAAAATATTGAAATTACTGAATCTCTAAAACCAGGCTCAATTTGGGGTGAATTTTTATCTGCTGATGAAATAGGAAATACTCAAATTACTGTTTCATTATATGATGAAACTAATGGAAGCTTAATAGAAAGTACTTTCTCAAATAAAAACTATCTAAATTCAGATTGTCCAAATGAAGGTGATACTCGATTAGTCTCTTTCTGTTTTGAGCAATTACTTCCTGGTAACTATACATTAAGACTAGAGAATGATGGAATTTTAGCTGATAATCCTGCTGATTGGGCAAATAATAGCGTTGATGTCGTACTTAGCAAAGGAAGTTCACTCGGCTATAATGCAACTCTCAGAAATGGTTTCAGACTTGAAGGAACTTTAATTCACAATGGTGAAGGAGTTCCAGAAGAACAGATTTCAATAAGAAACGCTAACTTGTTTAATAGTTATAATGTATTCACAAATGAAGATGGATATTTTGCTACTGTGCTTCCTAAAGGAACATATGACTTATTCACACTGCACCAAGAAGAAAACAATACTTTCGCATATTTAGAACGAATAGAAAGTAACACTGTTTCAATTCCAATTAGTGCTGAAATGGGTGCTGGTTTCATAGTAGAAGGTATGTTATTTGAAGATGTGAATGGAAATAAAAATGTAGATGAGAACGAAAAAGGATTCGAAGAACTTAAAATTACATTTGAGTCTATAACTGGTGGAACTGTATCTACTACTAGTGGTTATGATGGTAAATATGATCTTATTTTGCCTGCTGGAATTTATAATGCATATGCTCACATTGGAGGAGAGGGGCAAAACCTTGTCGCTTTACAAACTGTGAATCTAGCTGATGGAGACACTGATGCAAATCTTTCCTCGAATTATGGTCAAGATGTAATGATTATAATGTATGAAGAGCACCTTGGTAATGAGATTCCGTTAGAAGGAATAGTAAATTTAGATAGAAATAATGGTGCTCTAAATGTTTGGGCTTCTGATCCAAGTTCACTAATTACATTACCAATTAGCACCTATGAAATAGATGCTGAAAAATACGGATATAGTTTTGAAAGAATTTATGAAGTCACTTCTGAAACTAATTACACTAAAGAGGAAATAAATAATCTTGAACTAAATATGGAAAAAGAATTGATTGTTGAAATGAAACGGCTTCCAACGGATATTACTGGTGTCTTTTCTTATGAAGGAATAGGAATCTCTAATGCAAATATTTCATTCTCTCCAATCATGGATTTATCATATTCTCTAAATTTCACTACTGATGAAAATGGAAATCTGTCTAATGTAATCCTACCTCCTGATAATTATGTATACACTTTTTCATATAATGATAATGGAACTAGATATTTTGCTTTAGGGCAAATTGATATCAAAATTGGGCAATCAAGTCTCGATTTAGGAACAATTAATGCTGAAAAGAAATATGACATTAGTGGTCTTGCAACTCTAAATGATATTTCTGAGAATGGAATAGTAATATTCACTCCTGTAAGTGATTTGGATAATGAAACTACATTCGAAGTTACTAAATCTGGAGGATATTCTGGAAGTTTAGTGGGAGGTAACTATTACGTTAGTTTCCAGGATGGATTAAAAAATGAGCATTACAGTTTCAGTGAAATTATGAATATAAATATGCCTAAAGAATACAATTTAACATTAAAAGATGAAGGTTTCTTTAAAGGTGAAATTATTTCTTCGTCGGAACTTGATAAAATTCAAGGTTCAATTATCCAAATACTATTTGAATCTGAGGATGGAGTTATACATGTAGTTGAGACTGAAGATGCTGATGGAACTTTTGGTTATGGCGATGATTATGAACAAATTGATTTGCCAAATGGAGATTATACTGTTAATATTGATTTAGAGGGATATGAATCATTTGAAGATACTTTTACTGTAAGTGGAAGTACGGATAAATACACTATTACATTAGATCCGCTTTCTGTTAGTGTTACTCTTGAAGTCATGTACACTAACGCAACGGGAAGTGAACTTCCTGTAGCTAATGCTGATGTAAGATTCACGTCAGAATCAGTAGGTTTTGATGAAACTTATACAACTGATGAAAATGGAACTATTAATCGAAATATGCTTCCGAGAACGTATATGGTCGAAATGATTCATTATGAAAATGGTGATGAAGAACTTTTCAAGCTAGATAATGAGATAATTTATGTTGAAGCTGGGAAAGATAAAACATTCCAAAGAGATGCTGACTGGAGAGTGAAATTATCAGGAACTGTCTTCTATGACCGTGATTTCAATGGCGTAGCTGATAATGATGATTTACTAGCAAATTCTGAAATTGAAATCTGGAATATGGCTGGCACTAATGTACAATTTAATACAACGGCTGATGAAAATGGAGAATACGAACTTTATCTCTACACTGGAGCATACCAATCTTGGATTTATACAAACGAAGATACTAGTTATGTTGATATTTCCGAATTAGAACTAGAAGGTGCATTAAATCTAAACGCTTCTTTGAATAGAGGGATAAATTTCAGGCAAACATATCTTTCTTCTAATGACTCTGAAACTATAGAATTTGATGAAATAGAGATGAAAGGAGCTAATTTCAGCTTTGAAATTGAAATGGATGATGGAATTATAGATATTACTGTTCCTGATGGAATTTATAATCTAGTAAGTGAACATAAAGACTTATCTGGCGATAATGATTATATTTACAATCTAAATGATAATGCAAACATTACTGATGAAAAAGATGGAATTCTTCAGAATAAAACAATTGAAAGAAATCTAATGAGAGGAATTGAAGTAAACGTTGATAGGACTGAAGCTAATGTGGCTTTAGGCCAAACTGTTACTTTCAATTTCAATGGATCTTCTATTGGTCACGTTAATACAGTCTATGAACTAAATATAGATAATATTCCAAATAATTGGACTGCTGAATTTGTTCCAGATATATGGGGAGTAGATTATGGAGAAAATGTAACTGCTGAGTTGAAAATAACTCCAGAACAAACTGTTACTGTGAATGAGAAAGAAACATTCAGTGTAACTGTTTCTTGGAGTGATGGAAGTGCTAACCAAGTAAATGATATAACTGAAACTTTTGAAATAGGTGTCACACCTATAGAAGCTCAAGACCCTGATTATGTTGTAACTGAATTATTATGGTATCCTGAAGTACCTACTGTAGGAACTGAAGTTACATTGACTGCTAAGATTACTAATTTAATCAATAACACTGGAATACAAAATGTCCCTATTATATTCTATGATGGTGATGAGCCATTCAACGTGACCACCGTTGTTTTTGATGGTACTGATGATGAAGAAGTAACTGTTACTGCAACATGGACTGCATCTGAGGGGGCACACCCATTAAGAGTTACAATCGACCCTGGAGCCACTCTAAACGAAGTAGATATAACGAATAATGAGAAAACTATAACTATTTCAGTTAGTGCAAAATCAGATGAAGAAAATAATTCCTTCCGAATGATAGCTCTTGTAGTCGTAGGGCTTGTAGGTGGGTTAGCATATGTTACTTACAGATCTAGAAGAACATAGAACCTCAAATGAATAGATTAGAGGAGCTAAAGGCTCACTACAAATATGTGGAAAAACTCAAGATTGTAAAAACGAACTTTGGAAATTGAAATAGAATTACTTACTCAAATCCTCTCTGAGGCGATCATAACGATCCTCGGAAAGATAGCCTTCACTGTATAGTCTATCTAATTTTTGCATTTCGTCTTCACTTGTATCCTCATGAACTGGATCTTCCTCTGACAAAGATTCTTGGCCACTCTTTTTAGTGTTTAAATCATGAAATAGTTCAAGTATCAGTGATGTTATTTCGCCACTATCTAATTTACCATCTTTGTTAGAATCGTGCTTATCGAATAAAGCATCTGAATCCTTCTTCGAGATAAAAACATTTTTCTCATCCTTCATTAGAGTGTCGAAGAAATGTTGAGACTCCTCCTTAGAAAGTGTATTATCTCCATCTTTATCGAATTCTTCTATCAAATCTTTAGCTATTAATGAGTGCATGCGTCTATTGATAGCTCGGCCGAGAGGGTTTCGGAAAATATATAATAAGATGAAAATAGGAAATAAGACAAGTAAAGAAAAAACCTCAAAAAGAAAAATGTTTTCTAATAAAAGGCCATTCTCAAATAGGAATATAAGAAAATCTAGCCTTTGAATATAGCCTTCCTGTGGCCTCAACATAAAGAAAAAAATTACCCCAACTATAATTACTGGACGAATGTCAGACTTTATTTTTTCATCTCCCATTAAGTGAACTTAGGCTACGAGCTATAAATTGAATCTACAAAAGCTTCGCTAGTCAAAAAAATAAAAGTAAAAAAAGTCGTAATCGAGAGATAGGGGAACTAAGTCCCCTACCTAACGCTACATTTCCTATCTAAACTACTCTAGAGTAATTTAGCGGAGCCAATAATGTCTCCGGTTGCATCAAATTGTATATCTAGTTTCCAACCATCTGCTGCTGGTCCAGGGTCTCCATTGAGCCCATATACCAAGAATTGGTCACCAGATGACAATTTGCCATCGCGGTCGTTGTCAGAGAAGTGAACTGGGAATTTGCTTCCATCGTCATTAGTGACATTGGATGCTCTATTCTGTAATACTTCATCATCTCCGTCATAGGTAATATCTATACCTGCTTCTTTACCGCCACTGATTTGCATAGCGATTTCTCCAAATCCATCGCCACCGACATAAGTCGATCCAGAGCCGTCTTTC
>CAZVIT010000050.1:0-7412 GCA_964626865.1 uncultured archaeon
AAACCATGAACCTAACGTATCTCCACCATACATGGAGGCCAAAATTAGCAATATACTTGCTACAATCAGGTTTCTGACGTTATCATCCATATCTTTTGTTATTATGGTCTAGTTATAACCTTTTCAGTTTACACAATAACAGAAGTAAGTTACTGCCTCAGTAATTCTATTATTGATTTCTTTTTGGGTTTAGCTTTTTCTTGATCAAGCCCCAATTCCATAGCTATTATTGCTTCACCTTGTTCAGCAGTAGTAATGCCATATTTTCGTCCCCATTGTTTATTCCAGTAGTTTAGATTATTTTCAGCATCATACTTGCTAATGAATTGTCCCTTGGGATTCCGTGGATGTTTTAAGTCAAATACTTCTTGTTTTAATTCTTTTTTTTCTTTTTTTATCTGTAGTTTAGTCCTGGTCATATTATCACTTGTTCTTTTTGTTTCCCCATCTCAGTTAAAAATATTTTTACGAATCGGTTCACTAAATACCATTATTCTATTTTGTTTAAAGGCTTTGGGTGGGAAAAATATTTACTCAGCTTCAGCAGCAGCTTTTCTTGATTCTTTAATCTTCTCTGATGCTTCACGCCTTGCAATTCTTTCCATTCTTCTAGATTGTACTCTTTCAGTTATTAATTTCATGTACATTGCATCGTGTTCCATCAATGGAGAATCAGAAATGGTAAGTACATTGTAACCATTTTCTAAGATAACTTCAGCTAAATATTCAAACTTAATTTCACCTTTTTTGATAGGTGAGTAATGTCTTTCATTTCCTTCGATATCAAATTCAACACCTGAAAAATGAGTATAGAATTTTGTTAAACCAAGTGATGCTTCCAAATAATCAAAAACACGTTTGAAACTGTCACGATCATTCAACCACCTATTTCCTCTTGCATGTAAGTGAGGCCAGTTAATACACGGTGCCGTTCCTTTAACACGTCGACATAATTCAGTTATTTCTCTGATGCTGCCAAACAAATCATGTTTACCAGCTAATTCAAAGCATATTTGTGAAGCATATCCTTTTTCTAAGTAATGATTTCTCATTTCTTGGAAAATTGGAACTAACCTATCAATTGCATCTTTTGAAGATATTCCATTGTATGGTCCAATGTGAGTTACAATTCTTCTTGCACCAATGAGATTGCCTACTTCCCCAGCAAACTCTAGAAATTTAATTGATTTGTTACGCATGTATCCATTTCCAAGAAAATCCATGTAGTATGGCGCATGTATTCCCATGTGGATATCTAATGACTGAGCGATACTTCCCAATTCTTCGAAATCATCTAATTCGTCAACATATTTTCCTCTAACTAATTGAATTTCCATACAATGTAATCCGAGAGCATGTATGTCTTCAATACCATCTCGAATATTTCTTCCTTTACAAGATAATGGGATTCCCGCAGGTCCATAACGTAACATCGGTCCCTGTGCATTGAGAGGTCCTATAATTACTATTGCTTACTTTTGGCCTTTTTCCGTCCTTTTTTTTGTTTTTTTTGTTTTTTTGTCTATTTTTTTAAGGGTCCCTCTTCTCGCACATTGTGAATCCCAAGACAATAGAGTCTAAATGGCAAAAAAAATGGGCTGAAGCCAAAGCTTACGAGTCTGAGCCAGAGGGAGCTAAAGAGAAATACTTTGTTAATTGTCCGTATCCTTACATGAATGGATATTTGCACTTAGGGCATGCTTTTACTTATTTGAGAGCAGATATGGTTTCTCGCTATCAAAGAATGCAGAATAAGAATGTACTTTTTCCTTTTGCATTTCATTGTACTGGCACTCCTATTGTGGCTGCAGCTCAACGTGTTAAAGATGGTGAAAAAACTCAAATTAAAGCATTAAAACAGATGGGTTTGAGCGATACATTAATCAAGAAATTTTCAAAACCTGAAGAATGGACTAAGTATTTTCCAGACAAAGCAATTATTGATTTGAAAAAATTTGGGACTTCAATTGATTGGCGTAGAAGTTTCATTACAACCAGTTTGAATCCATCATATGATGCATTCATTCGTTGGCAATTCAATAAATTATTAGCTGGAGAATATTTAATCAAAGGAAGTTTCCCAGTTGTATGGTGCCCTAAGAGAGGTACAGTAGTTGGAGACCATGACCGTTTGTCTGGTGAAGGCGAAACACCTCAGGAATATACGTTATTGAAATTCAAGGGAGATGAAGATTTTTTAGTTGCAGCAACTCTACGCCCTGAAACTGTGTTTGGTCAAACAAACATATGGATTGATGGGGAAGGAACTTATGTTAAGGCAAAAGTTGGAAATGAAACTTGGATAATGTCCAAAGAGATGCCTTCAAAGTTAGAATTGCAAGGACATGAAGTTGAAGAAACAGGTGTCGTTAAAGGCAGAGATTTAATTGGAAAGAAATATCAGGCTCCAGAAATAAAGAAAGATTTGATGGTCTTACCTTCTAAATTCTGCGATGCTTCAATAGGTTCAGGAATTGTTACCTCAGTGCCAAGTGATTCACCAGATGATTACCAAGGTCTTGTTGATCTTCAAAATTCTAAAAAAGAATGCAAAGCCTGGGGCATTGATTTTACAGAAGTGAGTAAATTACATCCGGTTGCAATCTTAGATTCAGGTGAGATGGGAACATTGCCAGCTCCTGACTTGTGTAAAAAGTTAGGAATTAAGAATCAAACAGACCGCAATAAACTTGAGAAGGCTAAGCAAGATTTGTATCTACACAGTTTCAACCATGGTGTAATGCTCAATACTTCTGATTTTGTAGCTGGAAAACCGGTTGCCGAAGCTCGTGAGATGGTAAAATCCAAATTGGTTAAAAATAATGAAGCAATAATTTACTATGAACTTACTGGCCCTGTAAAATCTAGATGGATGGCAGATTGTAAAGTAAAAATTGTAGACAATCAGTGGTTCTTAGCTTACGGCGATGAGAAATGGACTGAAACAACAGAACTTGCTTTAAAATCAATGGAATTATATCCTTCGAAAGCACGAAATCAATTTGAATATGTTCTTCAATGGTTGAATAATTGGGCTTGTGTTCGTGAAAAAGGTCTTGGTACAAAACTACCTTGGGATGATGATTGGGTAATTGAATCTCTTAGTGATTCAACCATTTACATGGCTTTCTACACGGTAGCTCATCACTTGAAAGATTTAGATGAAGATAAGTTGACAGATACTTTGTTTGATGCGATATTTGGCAATGGGAATACCAAAGAAGCTTCAGTTGAGTTAGGATTATCCCAATCTAATCTTATTGACTGGCGTAATGAATTCAATTATTGGTATCCATATGATTTGAGAGTTAGTGGTAAAGATTTGATACAAAATCATCTTTCGTTTAGTTTATACAATCACACAGCTATGTTTGAGAAAGAAATGTGGCCCAAAGGTTTTGCAGTTAATGGTTGGGTTCTTGTTGATGGTGAAAAAATGTCTAAATCTAGGGGTAATTTTTTCACATTGAAGGAACTAGTTACAAATTATAGCGCAGATGTAGTTCGTTTTACATTATGTAATGCAGGTGAAGGATTAGATGATCCAAACTGGGAATTATCGTTTGCAGAAACAGCAGGTAAAAAATTAGAAAATTGGTTAAGTTTTGTTAAGAAAAATAGAGGTAAAGGACGCAAAGACTCACATCCTGTAGATGATTGGTTCAGAGCAATAATGTCTGATACGGCCTACAAAGCAACAAAAGCTTCAGACCGTTTGAAATTTAGGACGTCGACTCGTTTATTGTTCTTCGAATTGCCACAATATTACAAATGGTATCTTCAGAGGGTTGGAGAACCAAATGCAGAAGTTTTGAGAGAGTACATTTCAATGATTACTCGAGGAATAGCTCCCGTGGTTCCTCATATTGCTGAAGAAGCTTGGTCTTTACTTGATGAAGAAGGTTTTGTCATAAATCAACAATTTCCAAAGGGTAAGGAGTCAGATGTAGGATTCTTGATAGGTGAAGATTTAGTTAAGCAAACATTAGAAGATACTAAGGCAATTTTGAATATTGCAAAAATTGAAAAGCCTAGTGAGATTGTATTGATTACTTCTCCAAAATGGAAATGGGAAGCAGTTCAAACCGCAGGTGATTTGGCAGACGGCAGAGGGCAAGTTAAGTTGAATCAATTAATTGGAAGTGTGATGCCTCAAATTCCTTCAGATTCAAAAAAAGTAGGTGCAGAATTCTTGAAAAAATGGGTTTTGAAAGACATTCCTTCTCTTGGTCCGGAATGGCAAGAAAGATACAAAGTTCAAATTGATGAAAAGGCAATTTTGGAGTCTTCATTAGACTTCTTTAGTCGAATATTTGATTGTCCAGTTTCAGTGATTAATGCTGAAAAAGCAGTTTCTCGTCTAGAACCTAAATCGAAGCAAAGTGCACCTTTAAGGCCTGCAATTTTCGTTTCATAGTTAGCGTTTTATCGACGATAAATGGGCCTAATTCTGCCTTAACAATCCTTTATAAATACTGTTCTTGTCCGGCGGACCCCATGTTAGAGAATATCTAACTGGAGTGACAAAAATGACTGAACAGCGAAACTCGCGAATAGCTTTGTTAGCCGTCGTAATGCTTCTTTCTGGAGCGTTCATAGGGCTAGTAGTATCTGATAATGCATCAGCAGCAACAAAATATGATCTCAATGGTATGGTTTTTGATCAAAACTCAGGTGTCTCAGACGTCTTCATAACAATTTTGGATAGAGATACAGGATACAAGAAAACCACTTCAACACTCCCAGATGGTTTTTATTCCTTCAATAATGTAGAGGCTGGTGATTATGATATAAGATATAGCAAAGAAGGTTATCTCTCAATTAGAAATAATTTATCAGTTTCATCTGATGGTACATTGGATGCTGTAACAATGGTTGCAGCACCAACTGATGGAGCTGAGGCAGCTGGAACAGTTACAGCAAATGGTTTTGCAGTCTCTGGAGCCACAGTACATTTGATTTCGACTACAGATAAAGAAGATTCATGGTGGGGGTATGATGATGTGGGATATACCTGGACAACAACAACAAATGCAAGTGGAATTTACCATTTTACTGGATTACCAGCAGGTATATTCTACGATGTAAGAATTGAATCAGAAAATCATTACACATATAATTCACTTTCAGATTTTTCTGGCCCCGTAGAGAATCAATTAACTAATATTTCAGCAGATAACAATCAAAATATCATTGTCAAGGATATTTCTGGTAACATAATTAGTGATGCAACAGTTTTCATGTATGAAGAATCTAATTCATCATGGACAGATGCAACCAAATTTGGCGGAGCAACTTACGTTTTGAGTCCAGACACTGGCAGTACAGTCTATGTTTATGCTTACCATGAGGACCATAAACCTACAGTAACTAAACTATCAGATGTAAGTGGCACTAGTTCATTTGAGATGATTTTAGGAGAAAATAACTTGGGAGATGATGATGTCATCTACATTCCAAGCCTACCAGCATACGGTAGTCAATCAGATTTACCAAAGCTCCATGATAGAATAATGAATCTAAACATGGGTCCAACAGCTAAAATATCAGGTAACGGCGATGATTTTGTTGTTACAGAAGGTGGAGCAATTAATTTTTCAGCTTCAGGTTCTTTTTCAGTAGTTGGTATTTCATCTTATGATTGGGGTGGAGACAATACAGGCGTATCTTACAATTCCACTTTCTCAGGAAATCCTAATGTTGTTTCTTTAACAGTTACAGATAATTTTGGTGCTATAGATACAGTTACAGTTAATGTAACTGCAGATGCAGACAATCCAGTAGCTTCCTTTACAACATTAGTAAAAGAAAATGTTAATGATCCAGGTTCAGAACTCAATTCAACTAATGTTATTGAAGATTTCAGCACAGTTGTTTTCAATGCTTCAGCCTCAAGTGACGTAACCTCTTCAGTTTCATCATATTCATGGGACTTTGGAGACGGCAATACAGATACAGGTAAGATTGTAAGTCATGCATTTGCAACGCCTGGAAACTTTGATGTAGTATTGACGGTAGCAGATGGTGCAGGAAACACAGGAAATACTACAACATCAGTATCAGTTAATGATATCACACCACCAAATGTAAATTTCAATTGGTCGTATGTTGATAGTGATGGAGCCAAAATAGATTTCGCCGCAATAGAAGGTGTTCCAGTAAATTTCAATGCAGGTCTTTCTAGTGATAATTCAGGAGATTCTTTGACTTATGAATGGGATTTCACAGACGGAACTAACGGACAAGGAAAAGAAGTAACTCATACTTTTGAGAATGTTTCATCAGAAGGCTACGAAGTAATTTTAGTAATAACAGATGAGGCAGGTAATTCTAACCAAAGAATGCGAGTAGTTGCTGTTGAAGAAATGGACAGACCAGATCTTTTCATTAACATCTTAACAGTCAGTAACGAAAATCCAAATGAAGATGACACTGTTGACTTGACTGCAGAAGTAAGATTATTCGGCATGAATGTTTCAGGAGAAATTCAAGTAGAATTTTACTTAGATGATGAAACTAATATGATAGGCATGGGATCATTCGATGGAACTACTTTAGTATCGAATTCTGGTGAAGGAATTAACGTAACTGTGTCATGGAAAGCAGTAGCTGGCACTCATACAATCTTTGCAAAGGTTGATCCAAATAATATGATTGATGAAGGTGCAAGTGAGGCTGCAGTCAAGAATAATCAGGCAGATCCAGTGTCTGTTGTTGTAACTGCTAAAGAAACTTCAAACGACACTTCAATTATCTTATTGGTACTAGTTGTAGTAATTTCAATCGGTGCAGTTGTATACATCTACAAAGATTCACTATTTGGGAAATAAGATAGTTAGGTAGAATGGAGGCTGACTTAGTCATAGGGCTAGCCTTAGCTGGTATTACATTAGGAATAGTAGAAGGAGTCAAACCAGGACCACTTCTGACAACAGTAATCAAAGAAACATTGACAAATGGTTTTAGAGGTGGAATACGAGCTGCATCAGCTCCATTCTTCACAGACGGTCCGCTAATACTTTTCAGTATTCTTTTAGCAGGTTGGATAGCAAATCAACCCTTAGTTTTCTGTGGGATTGCAATACTTGGAGCTATCTTTCTTACTAAAATGGGCATGGAATGTTTTAATCCTGAAATTCCAGATATTGATGCCACTGATGTAGATTTAACTCAATCACTAAAGAAAGGAATTCTAACAAATTTATTGAATCCCAATGCGTATATCTTTTGGTTACTAATTGGAGGTCCGTTAATGGCCACAGCAGCAGATACTGAGCCAATAGCGCCTTTTGCATATGCAATTTCGTTCTTAGTTAGTATTGTACTAGTAAAAATTACAATAGCTTATTTCTTTAGTAAAGCACAAGTTAATCTTTCATCTGATAGATATTTATTAACACTAAAAATTTGTG
>CAZVIT010000051.1:0-7345 GCA_964626865.1 uncultured archaeon
AACTGGAAAGCTATATCTTGAAGCATCAATTCTTTACCTATTGACGCGCTGGCTACCACGTTTACTACTATAATTTCTGCCATAGTTCCTCCTCGGAGAACTGAGTATATAAAATGCCTATTTAAAGGTTTAAATACTCTTTTAGAAAATTAGGCTGGACATAATTACTCTCAAATAAATATGAATAAGCTCATATTAACCTTTTTTACAAGCCATCTAATACAAACAATATAATGGCAACATATGCTACATCAATGAATGATGTGATTGCTGCATCGAAAAGAATTGAGGGGCATGGGCATCGAACTCCCGTTCTTACTAATAAAACTATAGATAAATTATCTGGTAAAAAAATATTTTTTAAATGTGAAAATTTCCAGAAAATTGGAGCTTTCAAATTTAGAGGAGGCTGGAATGCTATTTCTTCACTAAATGAAGAAGAAGCTATGAAGGGAGTTTGCACTCACAGTAGTGGAAATCATGCGCAAGCTGTCGCTTATGCTGCAGCAAAAAGAAACATTCCTGCATACATTGTTATGCCTGAGAATGCTCCAAAAGTTAAACTTGAGGCAGTCGAAGGATATAATGCTAAAATTACCTTATGTGAACCTACTCTAAAAGCAAGAAGAGATACTTTAGATGAAATTGCGAAAAGAACAGGAGCGCGTATTGTCCATCCATTTAATGATCCGAAAGTAATAGCAGGACAAGGAACTGCTGCCTTAGAATTAATAGAAGAAGTTAAAGAATTAGATGCTATTTGTGCACCTATTGGTGGCGGAGGGCTAATGTCTGGAACATGTATTGCTGCCAAAAGTATGCTTCCTGATGTCAAATTATTTGGTGCCGAACCGAAAGGTGCTGATGATGCATATCGCTCATTAAAAGAAGGAAAACTTTTGCCTCAAGAAAATCCAAACACTATTTGTGATGGTCTCCTAACAAGTATGGGAGAAAATACTTGGAACATTCTAAAGGATCATCTAGATGATATCATAACTGTTAGCGACGAGGAAGTCATTACTGCCATGAAATTAGTCTGGGAAAGAATGAAAATTATAATTGAACCCAGTTGTGCAACACCCCTTGCTGCAATTTTAACTCCTGAATTTAAGAAATTAAAAGATATAGAAAGTGTAGGAATTATTCTAACTGGTGGAAACGTAGACATCACAAAATTGCCATTCTAAATATAATGGCGGGCCTGCAGGGATTTGAACCCTGGATCTTCTGGTTAGAAGCCAGACGCCCTTCCAGGCTAGGCTACAGGCCCTAAATCAGTTGCACAGGAGGTGGGTTTTAGTGGTTTGGCCATTAATTGACTTCACTTCCATCATTTATATCTTTATCAGGTTGCAAAAGACTAACTATGTCTCCGTCTTCTGCGGCCAGCAACATTCCATTTGACTGTTCGCCACGGAATTTTGCAGGAGCTAAATTAACAAGAACTGCAATTCTTTTACCTAATAACTCTTCATTTTCATAAATGCCTCTCAAACCTGTCACAATTCTCTTTACAGGACCTCCGAAATTGACGTCAAGAAGCCATAATTTATCTGCATTAGGGTGTGCTTCGACTTTTTCAATTGTTCCAATTCTTATGTCTAACTTCTTGAAGTCATCAAAAGTGACTTCAGGTTTGACATTGGCTAGCTCATTTGTTTCTTCTGGTGGCATTTCTTTCTCCAATATTTCTTCCATATTTAGTTTTGTAAACAAAGGAAGGGGTTGTTTCAATTCAAAACTATCTTGATAGTCAAGTGCTGAATTCCAACCTAAATCTTCAATTTTAGAATCTTTACCCAAACAATCCCATGCTTTTTGGGAAGATTCTGGTAAAAATGGTGACATTAATACTGATAAACTACTACAAAAATTCAAAAATTGTACTAGTGTGGTTTCACAGGCTTCTCTATCTGCTTTAACTTGTTTCCAAGGGGCTGCGTCATTCAATGCTATGTTTCCTGCTTGCGATAATTCCATTATTGCTTGTAATGCTTTCTTAAATTTACATGCTTCTAAGGATTTGGATACTTTATCAAAAGCTTCTTTGGTTTTCTCATTAAGAACTGAATTAACTGAATTCGTAGAAGTTAAACCTTCTGGGAAATTTTTGTGAGCAAAAGACATTACTCTATACATCAAATTACCATAATTTCCTATTAATTCGGTATTTATTCGAGTAACATAATCTTCCCAGGTGAAATTAGCATCTTTTTGTTCTGGCATAATCGATGCTAAGTAAAAGCGTAACAATTCATGATCATATCTATCCAAATAATCTGGAATCCAAATAGCATGTCTTCTTGACTTGGAAAATTGTGCTGAATCTAATAATAAATATTCATTAGCTGGAACATCATAAGGTAGTTTAAATCCACAACCTGACAACATTGCCGGCCAAATTATTGTGTGGAAAGGAATATTGTCTTTAGCCATGAAGTAAAAATGTTCTGACTCTTCATTTTCCCACCATTTTTTCCACTCATCAGGTTTTCCTTGATTCTTTGCCCAATGAACTGATGCTGAATAATAGCCCATTACAGCTTCAAACCAGACATACATCCTCTTATTCTCATAACCATCTCTTGGTATTTCAATTCCCCATTCTAAATCCCGAGTTATGGCTCTATCAACCAATCCTTCCTTCAACCAATTTCTCGTAAAATTAATTACTGAAGGACGCCAATGCTCTTTGCCTTCTGATAACCATTCTAACAATGTATCTCTAAAATTAGATAATTTAAAGAAAAGATGTTCCGTCTCTTTAAATTCAATTTTTGCATCAGGATTAAGTTTTGGATGTGGATTAATTAAATCTTTTGAATCCAATGTTTTACCACAATCATCACATTGATCGCCTCTAGCTGCCTCAGACTTACAGTGTGGACATGTTCCTTCAACATATCTATCTGGTAAAAATTGCTTAGCAATTGGATCATAAGGTTCTTTTGATATTCTTGGTTCTATATGTCCTGCCTTATCTAATCTATCTAATATAGAAAGTGCAATTTCTGAATGCTCTTCAGTATGTGTATGACTGAATAAATCAAAAGAGATGCCCATTCTCTCAATCGAATCACTGTTTAATTTGTGATACTCCATTGCAACTTGTTCTGGAGTTTTACCTTCCTGTTGTGCCGTTACAGTTATTGGAGTGCCGTGCATATCGCTTCCACTAACCATCAAAACTTTGTTACCTTTTAGACGATGGTATCTTGCAAATATGTCTGGTGGCAAATAACAACCGGCCATATGTCCTAAATGCAAAGGACCATTGGCATACGGCCAAGCCACACATACTAAGACGTGCTTCACAAATTACGCAAATTTCACTCTATATAATAGATTATGCAAAGATAACAACTAGAGTAATGAAGCTGTTCCAAAGTGCATGAGCTATCATACTTGGATAAATGCTTCCTGTTTTTACTCGAATCCAACCATACAAACATCCTCCACCAAAAGCTAATCCCATAGCTATAGGTTCATGAGCTATAGAAAAAATAAATGAAGAAATTATTATTGATACTACTGGACTGTAACGCTTCAACAACATCCCTAAAATAAATCCTCTGAATAAAAATTCCTCTGCAAAAGGAGTGAATATTGAAACTGTTAATGCCAAAATAATAAGTGATATTCCTGATGATTCTTTGAACAGATTTACGACTTCTTGCTGTTCTGCGTCTGGAAATACAAGAAGTGTAAATGCTGCATGAAGTGGTAAAATTACAAAAATATCAAGCAAAATAACCCAGCCAATTAATTTCCAAGTACCTATATTGTTCTCAAAAGTTAATAATTTCTTAATTTCTTCTTTTGGAAAGATGTTCTGAATAGTAATTAATGCCAACATCCCTGCAGATATTGTAAATAATGGAAGAAAAGCTTCTTCATTCTTAATAAATGTAGCAAACAAAATTAAAAGTAAAAAAAGACCAAAAAGCATAGAAAAAATTGATGACCAGACATAAAATGCTGATTTCTCCTCAACTTCTAATTCATTAATTTCTACCTTAGTATTAGATTTTGATTCGCGCCAACATTCGCTATTGCAATAGATTTGATTCTCTAAATCAGACAAAATTGGCTTTGAACAGTGTTTACAATATTCCATAGAAATCCTATTTCAATAAAAAGTCAATTAACTTTCTCATTGCTATACCTCTATGACTTATGCTATTTTTCTCTGTAGAAGTTAATTCAGCAAATGTTTTGTCAAGCCCATCTGGAATAAAGATAGGATCATATCCAAAACCACCCTCTCCTCTCTGCTCATCAATTAGAATTCCTTTGCATTCTCCTACAAATTTATGTTTCTTTCCATCCTCAGTAAGTAAACCTAAAACACACCTAAAGGTACAAGCTCTTTCATCAATATTTTTCATTTGTCCAAGAACGCCTTTCAGGCCTATTGTATCATATATGTATCTTGAATAAACTCCTGGAAATCCTTGCAAGCTATCTATAAAAGCTCCTGCGTCATCTATAACAAATGGAGGTTTGATTTTTCCCTGAAGCCAAGATAAACCAAAGTCTACTACTTCTTCTAAACTAGACGCTTGAATCTCAGGGTAATCTGTATTCTTCTGAACTGGAACATATTCTGAGTTCTCAAAGATCTCTTTAAATTCTCTAATTTTTCCGTTATTTGAAGTAATAATATGAATATCTGTCATGCTCTTATTGAAATGTAATTAGACGCTCACTATAATTAATTATTTCAACGTAATTACCTTATATGCCCGGTTAGTCGGAAAATTCTAGCGGGGGTCGCATAGTCTGGCCATTGCGTTGGATTGCTAATCCAATGGGAGTTAATCCCACGGGGGTTCAAATCCCCCTCCCCGCGCCATTATAATTTTCTGAAATCTAATTCTAATTTTTGTTTACCAATCAAAGTCTTAGACTTATGAAAAGTATCTTTTCTGTAATCGAAAGGATATGTAACATAATTCAAGTTTTTATCATAAGTTTTATATAAAAAAGTCTCCCACAGAAAGCCCCATGTACCTCCTCCTGAGAAAAAATCTCCTCCTGAAACCCGTTTTATTTCTTTAAGAACTTTCTCAATATCTTTTGAAAAAGAAATTGTTCCGGATTCCATTATCACAAAAGAATTGTTATCAAATTGTGACCATGCAGCCATATCGTTAATATTCATTCGATTACACTCAGAACACCCATTCAAGTCAATTGTAACATCGCCATGCTTACAATTAGGGAAAAAACGTGACATGAATTTGAAATAATTGCCGTGACAAGGATCTCCTATCACCATTAATTTTTTTTCTTTAACTTGACTAAGTTCTAAAGCTTCATTGTAAAATTTCTTAGTCCGAAAATATCTTCTAAACATCGTAATCTGTAGATATACTCTGCATATTTAACTATAATCTATGAAATAGACAATAATCTAATATATTAGCAAGCAAGTCCAAGAATATGTTAGAGTCTGTAAAATTGGCCGTAGTGATGGCTATTGCGCTTTCATTTTGTACGCCATGTTCCTCAGGTTTAGTTGAAGAATCTGGAGATTTTGGAACAAAAGATTCTGAACGAACTTATCCTAATGACTGGACACACAGACCATTCGTTGAATTGTTTTCAAGTTTAAGCTGCGTCTATTGTATGTCTTATGCTGATCCTGCAATGGATCAAGTTATACATGATGTTGAAGGCGATGAATCTAATCCCTACAATGTAATTGTTTTTCACCAAACTAATGGAGGAGCTGGGGATGATCCATTTCATACTGAACAATCAAAATCTCGTATGAGAGACCACTACGGACAAACTGGAACTCCAAATGCTCAATTTGATGGAAATTACCGATACGTCGGTGGTGGCGGTGAAGAAAATTATCAAGACTATATTCAAGCTATTCAAGACTCTGGACCAAGAGAAGGTGAAGGTAGTGATGAACCTTTCAAATATGTTGATTTAGATATTTATAGTGAATTTATTGGTTCAGAAAGTGAAGGTGAAGCTGGACAATTCAAAATAACTGTGAATGTTGAATATCATGGTTCGTCTGGAGATGGTGGAGGCATTCCTACAAATCCTAATGATTTAGGTGGTGAAGATCCTAATTTGAATGGAGAATTATTTGTCTTCATGGTAGAAGATGGCGTTCCTGCCTATTCATCATATTTAGATGAAATTTGGAATAATAGAATGGTCTTCAGAGAATACGCAATTGAAGACGAAGAGTTTACTTTAGAAGAAGGTGAATCTACAGAATTTAGTGCTGTCTGGAAAGTACCAACTACTCAAATTGATGGCGATGGCGTTTCTGGAGATATAAAAATTCCTATTAATCCTGGAAGAATGATCCCTATTGCTGTTGTCTTTGACAGAGACGACACAGACTCTGGAAATGATGAAGATGCTAGTGATGACACATATCCTACTCCAAGAGCAATTCAATCTGCTACACCTCAATCAACCAAATATGATAATCCTGATAGAGATGTTCCTGAGATAAAAACCAAAACTGAAAAATATTTAGATGAAGGAGCTGAAATTCAAACTACTTTTGAAGCTGATGAAGGAATAGGTACTTCCTATGTTATCTACAATTATGAAGCAACAAATTATACTGGTGAATGGATTACTGATGAAATGAAGATAGAAGGGGAGGAAGTTTGTGATGAAGAAACTGGAATTTGTTATGCATATTCTGGCGCTACTGGTACTTCAGTACTTCCTTATTCGGGAGAAAGTCCTATCTATTATCAAATTCTTTTTGTAGATGGAAATAAGACTTCAAGCAAAACTGATGTTATGCTGTTCATAGGTGCAGACGGAGGAGACCCGCCATATGAACAAAAAGAATTACCTATTATGTTGATTGGAATTGGTTCACTAGTTTTAGCCGCAATCTCTGGATTTGTATACTGGGCTAGAAAACCTGCTTCTGGCTAAACAAAAGTGTAAAATACTTCCCCTATAATCATTAATTAAGGAGATAGTATGAACAAGAGACGAAATTTACTGGTAATTTTAACTTGTTTTCTATTTGTTTTATCATCATTCTCAATAACTACTGGTGCAGATTCAATACCTACTAGTGCAAATACCGCAGAACCTGATGAATATCCAAATGGATGGACACATAGACCAATTATGGAACAATTTACTAGCTTGGGATGTCCTCCATGTATGGGGATTGATCCAGACGTAGCAAAATTGTGGAAAGAATTTAGAGAAGAACCTGGGCAGCCAGTAACTTTTGTTTCATTTCACCAAATCAATGGCGGTTCTGATGACGAATTTGCTAGTCAAGAATCTAAAGACCGATACAATCACTATTCCGTTCAAGGTACTCCTGATGCTCAGT
>CAZVIT010000052.1:0-7206 GCA_964626865.1 uncultured archaeon
CCTGCATATTTAGCAGCCAGATTATCCGAATTCTATGAACGGGCAGGCCGCGTTCAGACTAAGAATGATGAGAGCGGTTCTGTAACTGTAATTGGTGCAGTTTCACCACCAGGTGGGGATTTCTCTGAACCAGTTACGCAGAATACTTTGAGGATTGTAAAAGTTTTCTGGGCTCTTGATTCTAAACTAGCTCAGAAGAGACATTTTCCAGCAATTAATTGGTTGAATAGTTACTCACTTTATAATCGCAGTCTTGAGGATTGGTATTCGAAGAATGCCGGTGAAGAATGGAATGATAGTATCAAAGTAGCTATGGCAGTTCTAACAGAAGAATCCAAACTTCAAGAAATTGTTCAACTAGTTGGTTCGGATGCATTACCTGAAGATCAGCAGTTGACTCTTGAAGTAGCACGAATGTTGCGTGAATTCTACTTGCAACAGAATGCTTTCCACGATGTAGATACGTATTGTAAAACATCCAGTCAAGCTAAATTTCTAGGAATTATACTTCACTACAAAGACTTAGCTGAGAAAGCAATGAATAGCGGAGTTGAGTTTGAGAAAGTAGTTGGTTTGCCAATTCTTGAAGACATAGGTAGAGCAAAATTCGAAGACAATATGGTAAAACTTCTAGAGAAATATGAGAAGGTTTTGGTTGATGAATTTACTAAATTAATGGAGGAATTATAGATGCAGAAAGAATATAAAACAATTAGGGAGATATCTGGGCCTTTAGTTTTTGTTGAAAAGACTGAGCCTGTTTCTTTTGGGGAGCTTGTACAGATATCACTTCCGGATGGAACTACTAAACGTGGACAAGTACTTGATACATCACATGATATTGTAGTAGTTCAGATATTTGAAGGAACATCAGGTATTGATAAACAGTCAGGTGTTAAATTTTTGGGAGAAACGATTAAGATTAATCTTTCGAAAGATATGCTAGGAAGAATAATGAGTGGAGCCGGGGAACCTATTGATGGTGGAGCGCCAATTATTCCTGAGAAAAGACAAGAAATTATTGGAGCAGCTATTAATCCATATTCAAGAGATTCGCCATTAGAATTTATTCAGACAGGAATATCTACTATAGATGGACTCAATACTTTGGTTATGGGTCAGAAATTACCTATTTTCTCTGGTGCTGGTCTTCCACATAATGATATATCATTGCAAATCGCACGGCAGGCTCAAACTCTAGGTACAGATCGAGATTTTGCAGTAGTTTTCTGTGCAATGGGTATTACAGATGAAGAAGCTCAGTACTTTATGGCTGATTTCGAGCGAACTGGTGCTTTGAGTAGAGCTGCAGTTTTTATGAACTTAGCTAGTGATCCAGCTGTTGAGCGATTGATAACTCCAAGAATGGCTCTTACAACTGCAGAATATTTAGCATTTGAAAAAGGATATGATGTTCTTGTTATTCTTACAGATATGACAAATTATTGTGAAGCACTCCGTCAAATTGGGGCAGCTCGTGAAGAGGTTCCGGGAAGACGTGGTTATCCAGGTTATATGTATACAGATTTAGCTCAAATATATGAACGTGCAGGGTTGATAAAAGGTAAATCCGGTTCTGTAACTCAGATTCCAATTTTGACAATGCCTGGTGATGATATTACTCATCCGATTCCCGATTTAACAGGTTATATTACTGAAGGACAAATTGTGGTTTCAAGAGAATTACATCGCAAGGGTCTATATCCTCCTAATTTTGTTTTACCTTCATTATCTCGCCTAATGAATGCAGGTATTGGCGATAAGAAGACAAGAGAGGATCATAAGCAAGTCAGTGATCAACTTTATGCAGGTTATGCCGAAGGGAATGATTTACGTGGTTTGGTGGCAATTGTAGGTAAAGAAGCACTTTCTGAAAGAGATCAAAAGTTACTAGAGTTTGCAGATGAATTTGAAGAGAGATTTGTTACTCAAGGTCGTGAAGAAAATCGTACAATCGCTGACACACTTGAAATTGGTTGGGATATGTTAAGTAAGTTACCAGAATCAGCGCTTACAAGAATTGATCGTAAGACTTTGGAGAAATACCATCCAGCATACAGGAATAAATAAGTAAATGAGTATAGCAGATGTCAAGCCAACTCGCATGGAGCTTATTGAAACAAAGCGTAAAATTAAGCTCTCAAAAGGAGGATACAAACTCCTAAAAATGAAAAGGGATGGTTTGATAATGGAGTTTTTTGAGCTTCTGCCAAAAGTTAAGGATCTGAGAAATCAATTATCTGAATTGTATAAAGATGCTATGGAGAAATTATCTATAGCTGTAGCTGCAGACGGTAAAACTGCTTTAGAGTCAGCAGCTAATTGTTTGAATAAGTCACCTGAAGTTGAATTGTCTTCCAAAAATATAATGGGTGTTGTTGTACCTTCAGTTAAAGTTACAGCCGTAGAAAAATCTTTAGAAGACAGAGGTTATGGATTGATAGGTACTTCTATCCGTGTTGATGAAGCAGTACATGCTTTTGAGAAATTATCTGAAATGATCATATTGGCAGCTGAAGGGGAAACTACTATGAAAAAGATTTTAGATGAGATTGAGTCCACTAAAAGAAGGGTTAATGCCTTAGAGTTTAAGGTAATACCAAATTTAGAAGAAATTGCAAAATATATTTCGTTCAGATTAGAAGAACTTGAAAGAGAAAGTATATTTGGCCTTAAGCGTATAAAAAATTAATGAATTGGTTAATTGAACAAATGGAGAATCCCGAGAAACGGGTTCGTCTGTTTAGAATATGTGTTATAATATCTCAATTCATGGTAGCTCTAGGTTCGCTAATTTTTGTTTTGATATTTAGAGAATCTATTATTAGCTGGTTAAATTAATTATCAGAGTTAAATTTTGTATATCCACATTTTCCACAGGATACTCTATCTTTGTGAACGGCTAGAAAAACACCAGGTCCACAGTTTTCTTTTGGGCAAAATTGCTTCTTTCTTACCAATTTCCCATCTGTTACTTCGTATTGTTTGATTTTACTCATCCTTTTGTTCCTCTTCTTCAGCAGGTGATTCTACAGCTTCTTCAGTAGGTGTTTCCTCAGCTTCTTCAGTAGGGGCCTTTTCTGTCTTACTTCCGCTTGAGTGTGAATCTATATCCTTGTGTCTATCTATTGAAGGTTTAGTTTCAATTTGTTCCAAAGATTCTTTATCTGAGTAGATCTTGGCATATCCATGAGTTTCAGTTTTTCCATAAGCATTTTTGAGATGATCAATAATCACTAGCTCTCTTTTTGCTTTTAACTGTTCAGATAAGTTTTTGATAACTTGATTTCTTCTTGGAGTAGAGTCTTCATTATGTTTGATGACTACTTTAACTTCCTGTCTATTTAACAGGGGATTGTCGTTTTGTTCTGTTATTTCTAATTCCATTTATTTCACCAACATTCTTCTAAGAAGTTTGTTGGCCCTCTCTTTTGTTTGTTGATTTACATCAACTACTACCATACCTTTGTCGGGCATCCCATAAATTACCTTCGCTCCTACTCGGCAGTGTTTAATCACAGGTAAAGTAGCTAAATCTTCTTCCCCATCTATTATAATTTTGGTTTTTTTACTGTTGCTAATAGATTTTTTTATTTCCTTGTATAATTCTTTAGAGATTGTTCCAGCTTCATTGGAAATTTCAATGGTTTTACATTTTATATTTTTAATTATATTTACTTGTTTCTCAGTTAATTTGATGTTTCTTTTTGTTTTGTAATCAATAATCATTAAATCAGGAACACGGATTTCTTCTATAATTTTTATAGTACATATGTCTCCAACGGTTGCTATAAATTCCGAATCATGTAAAAAGTTAGGAGATTGAGTATATACTTCTGAAGTAGTTTGCTTTAGTTCCTGCACCATTTCAGGCTTTAGAATATACATCTAGCGAACACGTAGAGCATAGCGCCCAGGTGTTTTGATTCCCATTTCTTTTGCTAAGGATGATTTTTCAGGATTTAAGATTTCTACAAATCCCTGCCATTCCCTAGATATTTCTGCATCAGGACATCTTGGACAATTGTTTTCTTCAAGAATCATGTGGCACTCTTTACAAGCAAAATCAACCATTATTCACCGCCTGCAGCAGCTTTATTTTGATCTTCAACAATCCATTCATGTTTGCCTAATCCAGGTTGTCTCATAGTGAGGCCAATTTTAGATTCACGAGGTGAAATTTCATTAATAGAAATGGTAACAATTCTAGCCCTTACTTTGTCACCGACACGCAATTCACGCTTTGACTCTTTACCAATAAGCCTTTGATTTCCTACATCAGTATTGATGTGATCATCTTGTACTTGAGAAACGTGTAAGAGTCCGTCTAATGGTCCAAATCTAACAAAAGCTCCATATTCAGTTATTTGGTCAACAACACCTTCGACCACTTCTTGAACTTTAATGTCAAAAAGCAACATATCCATCCTAACTGGTTGGTAAACTGCACCATCACCATGTACTACACGACTGTCTCCAGTTAATTCTAGATTAGTAATGAGAACAACCAATTTTTGGTCTGGGCCCATCCTTCCTTCGAATGCTTGATGAGCTAGTTCCATAGTTACTTTTTCTATGTCTTCGTCTAAACGATCTGGTGGAATTCTCACCATATCATTTCTTGTATGTAAGTAATACATTATTTTTTCTCAGTAGACCCCTCTATAAACGGACTTCTCAAAGTCCAGCTAAAACTAAACTAACAACAGACATTAGCTTAATCAAAATGTTGAGACTTGGTCCAGCAGTATCTTTGAATGGATCACCTACAGTATCTCCTACAACTGCAGCTTTATGTGAATCTGATCCTTTACCACCATGAGCTCCACCTTCGATATGTTTCTTTGCATTGTCCCATGCACCACCTGCATTAGACATGAAAATAGCCATTAAAACACCGCAAACGGTTACGCCAGCAAGTACACCTGCTAGCATTTGGAATCCGTCGCTTTCACTTAGTATTCCAGTAGCTGGCAAAATTACTGCAAAGATTACAGGAGTAGAAACAGCCAATAATCCGGGTGCAACCATCTTTTTGATTGCGGCTTGAGTTGAAATATCTACGCATCTGGCGAAATCGGCATCAGCCTTACCTTCAAGAAGTCCCTCTATTTCTCTGAATTGCCTTCTTACTTCTTCAATCATTTCAAAAGCCGCTTCTCCAACAGCCTGCATCGAAAAGGCAGCAAATACAAATGGCAGCATTCCACCGATAAAAAGGCCAGCTAATACTTTAGGATTTAGTATATCTACTTCAGTTATTCCAGCTTGTGTAGTAAATGCTGCAAAAAGAACTAAAGCAGTTAATGCTGCAGAACCTATTGCAAATCCTTTCCCAATTGCAGCAGTTGTATTTCCGACTGCATCTAATTTGTCTGTTCTTTCACGTACAATTGGTTCAAGACTAGTCATTTCAGCTATCCCTCCTGCGTTATCTGCAATAGGTCCATATGCATCAACAGCAAGCTGAATCCCAATGGTTGATAGCATCCCCAGTGCAGCTATACCTATGCCGTACAATCCCGCAAAATGATGTGATATTAGCATTGCTAGTGCAATAGTAATTACTGGCAAAGCTGTAGATAGCATTCCCGTTCCTAATCCAGATATAATATTTGTAGCTGAACCAGTTTCCGAAGCCTTAGCTATTTCGTGTACGGGAGCATGTTCATCTGAGGTATAATATTCAGCAAAAAGGCCAATCATAATACCTGAAGCTACACCAGCTAAGGTTGCATAGAATAAGTTTAGTGTTTTTAATTCTAAAGTTTCAGTAGGATTTCCTGCTGAATCTCTTTCAACAATCCAATTAATTCCGTCTGCAGCTACATTATCAATTACAAAATATGAAACCACAATCATCATACCTGCAGCACCGAAGTGACCTTTGTTTAGAGCCGTTTGAGGATTTCCCCCTTCTTTAGTTCTAACAAGGAATGTTCCTATAATAGATACAAAAATACCAGCTGCAGCCAGTGTCAAAGGTAATTGAACTAAGTCTGGTTGCCCCTGAGCTGCGGCTAAAACCATAGCTCCAATGATTACACCTACAAATGATTCGAATAGATCAGCTCCCATTCCAGCTACGTCTCCAACATTATCTCCAACATTATCTGCAATGGTTGCTGGGTTACGAGGGTCATCTTCAGGAATGCCTGCCTCTACCTTACCAACAAGGTCAGCCCCTACATCTGCAGCTTTGGTGTAAATTCCACCACCAACTCTTGCAAAAAGTGCGATAGATGATGCGCCTAATGAGAAACCAGCCATAACAGAGAGTCTATCTTCCAAGTTTTCAAAGCTACTTTCTAAACCTATGTAAAGTAGTGAAAGTCCCATAACACCTAGGCCTGCTACACACA
Source organism: uncultured archaeon (assembly GCA_964626865.1). Lineage (GTDB taxonomy): Archaea > Thermoplasmatota > Poseidoniia > MGIII > CG-Epi1 > CG-Epi1. The sequence continues at coordinate 6,363 of CAZVIT010000052.1, forward strand.
TACCCATAACAGCTCCACCTGAAAAAGCAACATTTAGAGCGTCATTAAGACTCGTTCTAGCTGCATTAGTTGTTCTGCTGTTAGAAGCAGTTGCAGACCACATTCCGATGAATCCTGCGAGTCCTGAACAAATAGCACCGAATACAAATGCTAAAGCAATAATTCCTTGTTCTTTTGAGTTATAACCTAAAAATAGTAATATAGCGACAACAAGAACGAAAACAGCTAAAACTCTGTATTCCCTATTAAGGAATGCCATAGCTCCACTTCTTATGTGACCAGCAATTTTTGCTATTTCATCTGTTCCCTGACTTTGACTTTCTACCCATCTTAATCTCCAGAAGGCGAAACCCAAAGCTAGAACCCATGCAACAATCCACAACATCATGATGTTTTGATCCATTATTTCTCCATGTTTTAGTTAGACCTTACAGTCTAACATAAACTATTTTTCGATTTTACTACTCTATATAAAATTGTGGTGTGAATTACTTTGTTTTTCCGTATACCACAAATCCACCAATTAAGCCGAAGCCCAATAGTACAACTAGCACAGAATAGATTCCAGTATCCCACCATACACCAAATTTTAATCCCCATCCAATCCAGAATAATAGTGCTAAGGGGATGAGTGCATAGTAGAATCCTGCAGTTATTTTTTCTTGTCCGGGTAAGTTTTCTAAGTTCAAATTTTCACCATTACCATATCTTTTACTGAACGGACCGTTTCAAAGGGAATATTTAACATATTGTCTGAATCGATTTCATAGCCCTCAGGTATTTCACCTTCTGAAGAAATTACTAATGTTTTTAATTCGCCAGAAGTAGAATCCAGAATTACATT
>CAZVIT010000053.1:0-7098 GCA_964626865.1 uncultured archaeon
GTGGACAATTTACCTTAGTTTCTAACGGAAGTTGTTTGAAATGTGTAAGTTGTGGTTCTACAACAGGCTGTTCATAATTCGAACTGAAAGCTAAATAAAGGCAATACATTAGCATACCAATGGATCTAGCAGGTATTTTATCTGAGAATTTGTCTCGCTTCGAGAAATACAACAATAAAGAGTTGTATCATATCGGCTCAAATAGTGTTGGATTTACAGTTACAGGTAGATTAGTTTCTGGCCTTATTGGTTTTGTAGCCATCATAATTATGTTGATGCTCACTTTTTCATCAGCAGCTAATTCAATTATGGTTTCTGATTTAGGTGGTACAAAGGCATTTACTGCAGATGTAGTTTTAACAGAAAGAACAGGTCCATCCATATCTGGAACATTAAATAATGAAGGAGAATTTGTTGAGTTTGGTTATATAATTGATGATTTAGATTGGGATTATATTTCGGAATTGCGCATTTCTCATATAGATGTTCAAGTAATTTGGGATGCACAAGGAGGAGGAGGCGGAGGCCGGCAAGTTACATTTGATGTTTCCTCAGAGAACAATACAGCAGGCGAATCTCAGAATGGTGGTGGAGGTGGTGGAACAATTGTAATGACTTGGGCCGTTAATCAATTGCCTGAAACTGTTTCGGATACTGCAGATAGTGTGGATGATTTTGTACAGTCATATGAAACACCAGGTGAATGGATGGGTGGCACATTTACGTACAGTTCAGAGAGCATCGGAGCTTTAGTTTCTTCTGAGTCAATAGATTATACAATATCTTTGACATATTATACTTGGGAATTTGAAGATATAAGAGAGGTTGTAGAAGTATAATGGATACAAGTGTTAAGAATAAAAATACTGTGCAAGCACCTAAAGAAAATTTACGAGACCCTGATGGAGATGAAAGCAATCTTCTTTTTACTGATGAATACAAGGAAGCTTTGGAAAAAGCATCATACGAAATAGTTGGTAATCATTCAGCAGTTGAAATATGTGGTTGGACTAAAAAATCGCTAAAGGATGATAAAGCAGGTTGCTATAAACAAAAATTCTACGGTATCCGTTCACACCAATGTACACAAATGACGCCTGCAGCAGTAGCATGTGACCAAAAATGTGTCTATTGTTGGAGAGTAAACGAAATGTTTTCAGGAAAGCAAGATTTGATGGACTATGCTAATGATGAACCTGCAGATGTGGTACAAGGATCTATTGAGGGTCATCTTCGTAAACTTTCAGGTTTTGGAGGTAATTCCAAGATAGATAGTCAGAAATTTCTTGAATCACAAACGGTCCGTCATTTTGCTATTTCATTAACAGGAGAACCTACACTTTACAAACGCCTTCCAGAAATGCTTCGTGAACTTAGAGAGCGTAAGATTTCTTCATTTTTAGTAACTAATGGATTACACCCTGAAATGATTGAAAGACTTAGAGATGAGGATTCATTACCTACACAATTGTATATGTCTTTAGATGCACCAGATGAACGAACTTGGAAAAGAATAGATGTTCCACTAATTCCTAATTTTTGGGATAAAATAAAAGGAACTTTGAAGTTGATGGATGGGTTAGAAACACGCAAAGTTCTTCGGATGACCGTTGTTAAAGGTTGGAATGATTTTGATGTAGCAGGTTATGCCAAATTGATTAAAATGGCAGGTGAAAGAGTAATGATTGAAGTTAAATCCTATATGCATTTAGGACCTGCCCGCAAGCGATTAAGCCAAGAAAACATGCTAACATATGATGAGATTTTAAATTTTTCAAATGCTTTAGCGTCAGAATTAGGTTGGAAAGTAATTGACGAAGCCCCTAATAGTTTAATTGCTTTAATTGCAGAAGAAGATTGGGATGGTAGAGTGATAGATTTTGGAGATCCTTTAACAGGACATTTAGAATCTACCTTTGAATGTTAATCAAAACAGGTAAATAGTACTGGTAGAAACTAAGTTTGTGGAATATATAGTTGGAATAGAAAAAGCTTTCAAAGAATATATAGGTTTAGATTCCATAAAAAAGCTTAGAGAGAATATAACTGAAAAACCAATGATTTTGATTGCTGGTGATCAGTTAACTGGAAAATCTACACAAGCTAAAAATTTAGCAGAGCATTATAGAGGTACTTTTTATTCAGTAGGAAATTTATTCCGAGAAGTTGCAGATAAAAGAGGAATAACTGTTGCAGAACAAGCTAAGTTATTATTAACAGAAAGAGGTATTGATGTGGAGATAGATTACAAGACATGTGAAATGATTTCTGGAAAAAATATTGATACGAATCTTGGTGTTATTGAGGGAAGACAACCTGCATACATGGGTAGTTTTATGCAAGATTTAGGCAAGAGCAATATAGTTCGCATATATTTTCAATGTTCAATAAGAGAGCAAGCACTTCGTTTTCTTCGTAGGGAAATTGGTGAAGTTGCATATCTGAAAGGTTTAGAGAAGGTCCCTGATATACATTATAACACATTGGAGTCTTTGCAAGATGAAATTTATAATTTAGAATTAGCAGACAGTAATGAAGTTATAGAAAAATTTGTTGAAAATCAAAATCGTGACGAGGACGATAGAGATAGATATTCTTCTTTGTATGGCTTTGACTATGGTAATTTAAGTGGATATGATATAGTTGTTAATACCACAAACAAAGAAGCAGATTCAGTTTTTAAGGAAGTAATAAGTGAATTGCAAAACTTTGGCTTTAGAACAAATTAATAAACACCCTATCTATCTCTAATTGTGGACTTATCTATAAATGAAGTAAAATTGCTGAAGGTTCTTAAGAATGGAACTCTTACACCAGAGTCAGCTTCTATGGAATCTAATCTTGGCGATAAGGAAACTATGTCTGCAGCTTCATGGTTAAGAAGTAAAGGTTTGGTAGACATCTCTGAGATTTCAAATAAATTTTATTTTACAAATGAAGAGGGTAAAAGATATGCGGAGCAAGGTTTACCTGAGAGGCGTGCAGTAGAGTGGCTCAATAAAATGGGAGATTCATTGTTATCAGAACTTCCTTTAGACGATGATGAAAGCAAAGTAGTTATTGGTTGGCTAAAGAGAAAGAAATTTGCAGATTTAGAAAAAACAGATGAAGGTTTAAAGTTAATTCCAACGGGGAATTTAGATGAAACTTCAGATGAACCATTACTTGTAAAACTTAGTAAATCTTCATTATCCGAAAAAGAGATAGATCAAGAAGCGCTCAAATTACTCAAGGGAAGACAACTATTAAGTGTCAAAGAAGAAGTTGAAAGAACCTTTACTTTAACCGAAGAAGGAAATGATTTTGATTTAGAAAGTTTGGATGAAAATTTGGTTGGAGACTTAACTCCAGAGTTAATTCAATCAGGTGAATGGAAAGACAAATCATTTCAAAAATATGGAGTTGAAACTAAGGTTGATGTTAGTGATTTTTCTACACTTCACCCATTAACTAGATTTACCGAAGAAATTCGTAGTATTTTTTTACAAATGGGTTTCACAGAAATAGAAGGAGATTACGTGGAATCAGCCTTTTGGAATATGGATGCTTTGTTCATTCCTCAGGATCACCCTGCACGTGAATTACAAGATACATTTTATTTGTCTGAACCTGCCTCTTTTGTGATTAATGAAAAAGAGATAGTAGAAGCAGTGAAGAAAATCCATGAAGATGGAGGAAATACAGGCTCTAAAGGATGGGGTACTAATTGGAGTAAAGAAACTGCCCAACAAGCATTACTTAGAACACATACTACAGTTGGTACTATTCGATATTTATCTAATAATCCGACACCTCCTGCGAGGGTTTTTAGTGTTGGTAGAGTTTTTAGAAGAGAAGCATTAGATTCTACTCATTTACCTGAATTTACACAAGTTGAAGGAATTATTGTAGAGCCAGATGCAAATTTTGGAATGTTGATTGGAGTGTTGAAAGAATTTTATAGAAGAATGGGATTCAATGATGTTAGGGTCCGACCAGCTTATTTTCCTTATACTGAGCCTTCTTTAGAAGTAGAAGTTAAGTTTGGAGATGACTGGCTTGAATTGGGTGGGGCTGGAATATTCAGGCCTGAAGTTACTGCCCCTTTTGGTATAGATTGTCCAGTTCTTGCTTGGGGTTTAGGATTAGAAAGGCTTGCAATGCTACATTTAGATATTAAGGATATCAGAATGCTTTACCAGAGTGATCTTAAATGGCTTAAAGAAACTATCTAGTCAATGCTAATACTAACTTTCTTTATTACTATATTTTCCCCTCTCTGAATAAATGTTACATAACATTCACCAGGGACAAGATCTAGATCTTCTTCTACCCATTTAGGTAAATATATTCTTCTGTTAATGTCATATTTCTTTACATCAGTTATCGGCATACTCATATTTTTCTAGTAAGTAAGCACTCTAAAAGGGTTTTGGACATTTAGGTTACAAAGGTGTTAATTTTATCATCCCCATTTACTAGTGATATACATGAGTACAATACGTATTGCAATAACTGGTGCAGCGGGACAAATAGGATATAGTTTACTTCCTAGAATTGCTGCAGGGGAGATGTTTGGCCCTAATTCAAAAATTATATTACAACTTCTTGAGATTCCTCCGGCATTAGAAGCCTTGAAAGGAGTTGCCATGGAACTGGATGATTGTGCATTCCCTTTACTCGAAGACGTAATTGTAACTTCGGATGTAAAAGAAGCTTTCAAAGATGTTAATCTTTGCCTTTTAGTTGGTAGTAAACCAAGAGGGCCAGGAATGGAACGTTCTGATTTATTGAAGGATAATGGAAAAATATTTGTAGGTCAAGGAAATGCTATTGCAGAAAATGCAGCAGATGATTGTCGAATAGTAGTAGTTGGAAATCCGTGTAATACAAATTGCATGATTGCAGCATCCCAATCTGATCGTTTTGATAATAGTAGATTTACAGCGATGACTCGTCTAGATCAGAATAGGGCAGTATCTATGTTAGCTAAAAAAGCCAATGTAGTCATCGAAGAAGTTCAGGGTCTTGCCATTTTTGGAAATCACAGTCCAACAATGTTCCCAGATTTTTCCAATGCCTCCATATCAGGCAATTCAGCAACAGATGTAATTGCAGATGAAAATTGGCTGAAAGATGAATACATACCTGCAGTAGGAAAGAGAGGTGCAGCTATTATCAAAGCTAGAGGGCTTTCTAGCGCAGCTTCTGCAGCAAATGCATTAATTAATCATGTACAAAGTTTGTACACAGTAAATGATGAAATACATTCAATAGTAGTTTGTAGCCACGGTCAATATGGTTTTGCAGATGGTGTTTGGGCAGGCATGCCAGTCCGTACAATCTCTCCAGGTACATATGAAGTAGTTGAAAGTTATAAGCATGATGATTTTGCCAAAAAAGCATTAGCTAAAACAAATGAGGAATTGGTTTCTGAGAGAGAATTAGTTTCTGAATATCTTTAGTCTGGTCCGGCTTTCGCATAGTTTCCAAAACTTTCATATTTGACAAAATTGTTCTTGAAAAGATTAATTAATTCTTTAGCTTTCAAATCATATGCTTTTTTATCTGCCCAAGTATTTCTAGGATTTAGAATATTAGTATCAATACCTGGAACATTATCAGGGACTAAAATCTTAAAATTTGAATCTGGAACAAATTTAGAATTTTCTAATTCTCCATCTAAAATAGCAGTTAACATTCTTCTAGTTACCGGCAAATCAATTCTTTCGCCTGTTCCATATGCACCTCCGCTCCATCCAGTGTTTACTAACCATGCCTGAGCATCATGTGTTTTTAGTTTTTTGCCCAAAAGTTCAGCATAGGCTGTAGGGTACTGTGGCATAAATGGAGCACCAAAACATGTTGAAAAAGTAGCAACCGGTTCAGTAATTCCTCTTTCAGTTCCAGCTACTTTAGCAGTATAACCACTTAAGAAATGATACATTGCCATTTTAGGAGTTAGTTTGGAAATAGGCGGTAAAACTCCAAATGCATCGCATGTAAGGAAAATTACATTTCGCGGATGTCCTCCTTGTTCAGTAGGCTCTATATTTTCAATGTGATTAATAGGGTATGATACACGAGTATTCTCAGTTATAGATCCATCATCAAAATCAACTACACCATTATCATCAGTTATAACATTTTCAAGCAAAGCCCCAGGTTTTATTGCATTGAAAATATCAGGTTCTTTAGAGGGATCTAATTTGATTGTCTTTGCATAACATCCACCTTCAAAGTTAAAAATACCATTATCAGACCAGCCATGTTCGTCATCCCCAATTAATCTTCGATTAGGATCTGTAGAAAGAGTTGTTTTTCCAGTTCCGCTAAGCCCAAAAAATAGGGCTGAATCTTCATTTTTACCAATGTTAGCTGAACAATGCATTGGCATCACGCCTTCTAACGGTAGATAGAAATTTAATGCTGAAAAGATAGATTTTTTAATTTCTCCACCATATTCTGTTCCACCAATAATAGCCATTTTCTTTTTTAAGTTCAATACAATAAATACTTTTGAATTTAGTCCCAATTCCTCCCAATTTTCAATATTGGTAGATGAAGCACTAAGGATAGTAAATTCAGGTTCAAATCCTTCTAATTCTTTTTCTGTAGGTCTGATAAACATGTTGTGAGAGAAATGACCCTGCCATGCCATCATTGTAACAACTCTCAATGGCAATCGGTATCTTTTGTCAGCCCCAGCATATCCATCAAAAACAAACAAATCCTTTTGCTTCATTTCTTTCTTAACAGCATCCTCCAAAATTTCGAATGATTCTTCACTCAATGGTAGATTGATATCTCCCCAATCAATTAATTCTTCAGTTTCTTTATTTTTAACAATGAATCGGTCATTTGGAGACCTACCAGTGTATATCCCGGTGTTTACTATCACAGTTCCGTTAGAGGACAGTCTTCCTTCTTTTCTGCTTAATTCTTCATTTTTCCACTCATCTTGTGAAAGATTAGATTTAACAGAGGAGGGATTTATTCCCATTAATTCTAACTGATGAAGCATATTACTTCGCACACGATATTGTATTTATAATTGAGGGAGGGTATGCCATATTTAAAATGCTTATACAGATGTATTATTGGCAAGAAAAGATTGGC
>CAZVIT010000054.1:0-6893 GCA_964626865.1 uncultured archaeon
CTAGTTGGTGGTTATTTGGTGAAAGGCCTAATCTTTCGATATTGATTTCATTGCCCATTGTAATGATTGGTTTATTGCTAATATCTGGAGTCTTAGATGATAATCCATATGGAGAACATCCAGTAAGGGGAGTTATTGCTGGTGTTTTTACAGCTATTTTTTATTCTTTATTTTTGATAATCTATAGATTTGCTAATAGGGAGTTAGCTCCGGCAGTAAATTTGCAGTTTGATTCTACAGCAGGATGTGCACTTGGTCTTCTAATTCTTAGTTTCCTGCCACTACAATCTATACATGTAGATCCAATAGATTTTGAACCTAACTTCCCAACTCACGGGTGGTTGCTAATGTTAGCCATTTTAAGTCAAGTGATTGGTTGGTTGGCAATAGCTCATTCTTTGCCTCGATTACCTGCAGCTCACACATCTTTTGCAATTCTTTTGCAACCTACACTTACGATAGTATGGGGAATAATCCTTTTGTCTGAATCGCCTTCGTTACAGCAAGGTATAGGTATGTTTTTGATTCTTGGCTCTATTATTGGAGTTACAGTTTATGGTTCTGTTGATTCTACTTCAGATTCAGCAAATACGAAAGCTTTATGATAACCAGATTTAGGTAGATGTCATGTCTGAAGAAATGTGTATGGTTTGTAATGCAAAAGCATTTGAGATTGAAATTCAAGAAGATAGCGAAGAGGTTCCAGAGCTAAAGAAAGGTAATAAATATTGTTTAGATTGTTATGGTCCACTTCAAGAACAATTCAAGTTAACATTGGAAGATGTGGCCGATATTTCTTCAGTTAGTAAGGATTAAAAGAATTCTGGCGCCGAGGGCGAGATTTGAACTCGCGAGGGATTGCTCCCACGGGCTTTCCAGGCCCGCGCTATACCAGGCTAAGCGACCTCGGCTGAGTGTTGCTACATTGGTGGGGGGTTTTAGAATTAAGCGAAGGCATACGTTTATTACGACACCTTTCAGCTGAATACACAGCTATAGAGGAATAATTGGACGAAAAACAAAGACTAGAAGAAGAGAAAAAAAAGAACTTCAAAATTCGCATTAAATCCGTAATTGAAATGTTACAAGAAACATATTATCCAGGTCATTCCACTACAGCAAAAAGAGTCATTGAACGCCATTTAATCCGGGAATTTGGCCTAAAACCTCGTGAAGCGACGTATCACGGAGGAAATATTATTGATGAATTACAAGTAATGGGGATTTTGCAAAGAGTTCCTGAAGATGTAATTCGAAATGCACTCCTTACAATAAATATTAGAAAATTACAAGCTCACAAAGTTTAGATTTTTTTTGCAATTTCTTTTAATATTAATTTAGAAGCGTTAGCTTTTGTATCTTCAATCCAAATATTTTCTTTCTTTGTAATTATAGCAAGTTTTGTTTTTTCATTGCCCAAAACATCAGAATGATTTGCGATAACAAAATCAGAACTTTTTAGAAGTTTCTTTCCTTTTTCCAACAATTCTTTATCTTTCAGGCCAGATTCCAATTTGAAAGAACACAGCAATCCTTTATGCTTTTTCCTTATCATTTCAATACTTTTTTTAGCCTTCTTCAGTTTAATTTCAGGTATCTTTAGGGAACTTATTTTTCCCTTACTTTTTGTTGGTATAAAGTCAGATAATGCTGCAGGGACAAGTATTACATCATATTTTCTAAGTTTCTTTATTTTTTTGTTTAACTCATCAGTTGAACTAAAGTTTTCTTGTGTAATCCATTCGCCAACTTCTTCAGTTGCATTCCCCATCCAAAGTTCTACCTCAGCTCCCATATTGAATGCAGTCTCGGCAAGATGTTTTGCCATCTTTCCAGTAGATTTGTTAGTTATTACTCTAACATCATCAATTTCTTCACTACTTCCTCCACCGATAATCAGAATTTCACGTTTTTTTAAATTATTTGTTCCAGTAATCTTACATGCTTCAGCAGCAATTCTGAATTTTGAAGGTAATTTGGCTTTTCCTTCAACCATAATTGGATCTAAAACAGTTGCAAATTTCTTGACATCTTTTAGATTCTGCTTAACAATTTTTGAATTTGCCATGTTTTTATCCATTGCAGGAGCGACAATCATTGGAGTCTTTGCACCAATACAAGTTAGAGCAACTAACATTGGTGGATTATCACCAATCCCATGAACCATTTTTCCTAAACTGGTTGCACAGCATGGAGCAATTATTAACAAATCAGCATCATGGCCAGCAATAACGTGTTCAACTTGGCCAGTTATTTCCTTAATTATTGGTTTACCGCAAGCAAATTCTAATGATTTTTCACCTATTAATTCAAGAGCGGCACGATTTGCTACAATAGTAACATTCGCACCATATCTTAGTAATTCTCTAGTAATTCCTACACTTTCAACGCAAGATACTGAACCAGTTACAGCTAACCAGATATTCTTATTTTTGAGATAATCTCCTTTAGGAGTAACATTGTTGGCAGGATGGTGTTTATTCATTTGTCTCAGATATTTGTTTAATTATTTTCTTGTACTGATCTAAAATTAGTTCGATTTCAGTCTCAATTTTTTGCCATCCCTTCTTGAGTGATCCTTTTCTTAAATGGAAAGCACTTGTTGGCGGCCCACCATCTGCAGCTCTGCATCTTTCTATAAGTCCCAATGATATTAATTTGTTTAGGTGCCTATATGCAGTAGGTCTTGTAGTTTCAATCCAAGCAGCTACTTCTTCTGCAGTCCATGCTCTGTCAGGCCTTTGCAAGAAGCATTCATCAATGATTTTGTAAGGCATTGATTCATTGTAAGGATAATGATGGTTAGACAGTAATCCAACACCTCTTCCTAGAATTCCTAAATCGCTCTCGTATGTAGAGTCTTCTTCCCTTTTGACTTCTCTTAATTTAATTTCAAAATTTTCTTCTTTTCCAACATTTATCATGTCACTAGGTACTTCGCTTTTTGATTCCTTTAATTTTTTATTTAGCTTATCCACGATATCACGATATGTATCCAAGCAAATTCTAGCTCTATTTTCTACACCAGACCAAGCTTTGTTTAGATTATAATGCCAGAGTCTTACCTTTTTTGGATCCTCAGCCTTGCCAGGAAAATCCTCAGTCAGTAATCCGACTTCTCTTAGCCATTGTAAATGCCTGTAGATTGCTTGTAATGGGACACCTAATTCTTTTGCTATTTCACTTGTAGTCCATGATTTTTTTGGATGGGGAATCAAACATTTAGTGAAAAGTAATATTCCTGTTTGGGACCTTTTTGTAACCTTATTTCTTACTCTATCATTACCTAAAAATCCAATAGCGCGAAGAAAGTCAGCTACTAATTGCTCATTTGTACTTCCATAATCATTATTCAAATTTCTTATTTTTAATTTGAACATTAATCCCACTCCCTTGTATCAAGTTTTTCTAGAATTTTAGCTTTAAACTTTCTAGCTTTTTGATTTCCAGGATTTAGGGCTAACAAGCGGTGAATGTCGCCCATGGAATCGCCTAATTTCTTTTCTTCGAAGTGGGATTCAGCCCTTTCCCAGAGGGCTGCTTGATCCTCAGAATCAATTTCTAAGATTCTTGAGAGTGCCATAATCAGTAATTCAGTTTTATCCTGGGAACGATAAACTTTAGCAAGTTTTCTCCAACCGTTTTTCAAATCAGGTCGGATGTTTACAGCCTTTGAATAACCCTTAGCATCAGCCCGCTCATAGTCACCAATACTATAGTAAATATCTCCTCGAATCATGTATGGCCTGTAATCTTCTTTGAGTAATGCAATGGATTTCTCAATTGATTTTAGAGCCTCTTTTACTCTTTCTAATTTTGATTGTACGCGCCCTAATCCTAAGTATGCAAACCCATGGTTGCTTTCAAGTTCTAAGGCAATGACGTAAGCATCTTCAGCTTCGCTTAATTTTTCTCTTCTTTCTTTCATTTGGGCTAATTTTAGCCATGCTTCACCATATGTGTACCTTATTTCAGTAGAATTTAGATAACAGTCTTCAGCTTCTTCCCACTGCTTTAGTTTTCTATGCAATTCACCTTTTTCAAACCACAATTCTTCATTATTCTGGTCAATTTCAAGAGCCATTGAATAGTAAGTAATTGATCTTCCATATTCACGATGTCCAGTTAGTGCTCTTGCCTTACTGAGCCACATTCGAGAATCTTGCATCAAGACACCATCGCGTTGAGCTCGTCTAATCAGTCGATTAGATGCGTCCAATGCTTTGCTTGGGAATCCTTTTTCTAATAATGTTTGTGATTCAGATAATATTTTTTCTCTTGCTTCACGATCCGTTCTTCTTAAAATAAACAATAATCCAGAACCAGTCATAGGCAATCCTCCACCTAGGAAACCTCCAGAGGCAAGATTAGGTTCAATCAACCATCCAATGCCAGCAAGTCCTGTAATGTAACATCCAATAACAAATCCTGCTAACTGATATCTCCTATGATGTAAACCAGCTAATCCTAATCCTAAAAATAGTAAAGGAATTAGTAGAAGCCAGACAGATTCTTCTATCCAGCTGTAAACTGACATTAGTAAAACAATAGTTAGGATTAATGCACCTCCAAATGCAATAGCAAGTGCATAAGGGACCAAATTTTTCTCAAGCAATCCTAATCCGTAAATTAGCATTACAATGCCTATACTTCCAGCGTAAACCGAAATAGTTATAACTGCCCTAAGTGAGATATCAGCATCACAATTAGCTTCAGAAAATTCAGTTAAACATTTATTATTTTGAATTTGATAAATCATAAAGAATAGGGTAACTAGAACACTTCCTATGGACAATATCATGCCCGATAAGCGAATATCTACATTTTTTTGATTTATTTTATTATAAACATTATATGAAATTAGAATCCCACATATTACCGAAATTAGAAGTAATGTTGAGAGGAACACTCCAATATATTTTAAATATTCATGTTCTACAAAATTCCACGCAATAAAATTAAAAGTACTAATTAAGAAAATTCCTAGAGTCCATAAAACAACCCTTCTGCTTTTTCCATCTAGATATTCAATACAGTTGTGAAGAAATTGGATAAATGGACTTTCTTCTTCTTCCTCTTCTTCTTTTTCTCCTAATTTTTTAGTATAATCTATAGGGGCGTTTTCTTCCTCATCTTCATTAACAACTTCTCCAGTTTCTGGTTCATCATCAACCAAATCTTCCTCTGTGGAAGTATCCTCAATTTGTTCTTCTTCTGCCATCAAACCTTGTAAAGATATTATGGGTATATAATGCAAGTATTAAAACTGATGCTAAGGGTTCTAGTGACTGCAACCACAGCTGCCACCACTGCCGTGTGAATGGCTATGGCCACCGCCAGAGCTAGAACCGCATCCGCCACCACTTCCATGTGAGTGACTGTCACCAGAGCTGCATCCACAACCGCCACTTTGAGTAGGTTGTTGGATAGGTTCAGTATAATACGGATTTTCACCTTCAGAGTGATCAGTCATATCAACAATTTCATTTACACCGTCAACTTTTGCTACGATGTAGGATTCTACTCCTTGCTTTAGAGTGATACTAGACGCAGTACAACCTTGGCATCCACCACCCATTGTAACGAATGCTTTACCATCATTTACACTGTGCAATGTAATGACTCCACCATGGGCCGCAATACTAGGATTAACGTCGTTTTTAATTAATAAATTTACTTGAGTGAATAAGTCAGCATCTCCAATATCCATGACCTCTTCTTCTACAGCAGGTTCACCAGTTTTAATTTGATCGCGTATGACTCCACCAATTTCTTTTCCGATAGCTGGCCAACTTTCAACGTTGTCACCGGTTAGTGTAACGGCAGAACCGCTAATACTTACACCTGCGATATATGGCAATTTTAGTAATTTTTCAGCTAGAGGAGCCTTGCTTGTATCAGACTCTTTATCGAAGCTAACAGGAGAACGAGAAAGAACTTCGGCTTCTAGTACAAATCTACATTTTTGTGGGTCTGCAGTTGGTTCGCCGCGTATTTTTATTTCCTGAGCTAACATAATTGTTGACTTCTATTGTCATTAATAAGAGTTATTATACATCAAAAGATGAGTTTTTTGCTGCATCGTCACCCAGTTTCCTAAGCAAAGAGAAAGTGTAAATTCCTGCACCAGCTCCAGGACTTGGATCTGTGAAAGTAAATCTAACCCCATACCTTCCTACAGGTACGGATTCTGTAATTTTAACATCTGCAGGTATGTCAGTTTCCTTGACAATTTTTTCTCCAGTTATTTCATCTACACAGTGAGCACATGGACACATGAATCGTACATTGAATGCAGAAATTACATGTTCAACATTATCTTGCCATTTGATAACTAAAGTTCCCCCATCATTTGCCAAGTTAATTTCTTGAGGTGCAAATGGAGATAATTCTTCGTTGGTTACTACAGCCATTGCTTCGATTGCAATTAATGATGCAATAGAATTAATATTTTCATCGTGGTATACCGTTCCTTTGTCCATAGCCTCACGAAGATCCTGTTTGATTGAAATTTGTCCAAGCATTGGTAATTCGAATTCATCAGCAGCAGATTTCCCGCCACCTTCTCCAAAAATATGGAAAACTTCATCAGAACCAGGCGGTGTAAAACCAGCCATGTTTTCAACAATACCTAAAATTGGAATTTTTACTTGTTGGAACATTCTTAACCCTTTTTCAGCAATAGTGTGTGCTACTTCTTGTGGAGTTGTTACTATTACAGCTCCAGTTAGCGGAACACTTTGTGATAATGTAAGTTGAATATCTCCAGTGCCTGGTGGCAGGTCAACAAACAAGTAATCTAATTCACCCCAGTCAACAGCTCCTAAGAATTGTTGTACAAGTTGTGAAGCAATAGGTCCTCTCCAGACAACAGGAGTATCTTTTGTTGCTAA
>CAZVIT010000055.1:0-6848 GCA_964626865.1 uncultured archaeon
CTTCAAAAACTTTAACAACAAAAGCTGAAGCTTTTCTTTCTGCTGCTATTTCTAAAGCAAGGGATGATAATTCAACAGAACGTGCCTGATCTACTGAATAATTTCCTGATAGATTTGGACTCATATCTGAGATCACTACATCTGCTTTAGGCATTAATTCCTGCAGCTGTTCACGTATTTCAGCTTCTCGCAAATCTCCTTGAATGAAAGTTGCTCCTTTTAGTGGTAATATATGCTGTAAATCTACGCCAACTAATGTTCCTTCTTCTCCAATAAATTCCAATGCGACTTGTGACCAACCGCCTGGTGCTGCTCCTAAATCTAAAACCGTATCTCCACTCTTAAAGATTTTACTTCTCTTTTGTATATCTTTTAATTTGTAAGTTGATCTAGCTCTGTATCCCTCACGACGGGCTTTCCTTTGAAATGCATCACTACGGCCTTGACGACCTTGCCCTGGCATTTAATTTCCGCCAGCTTTTTTGTAAGCCCATTCAGCTGCTTGGCAGATATTTCTATCTGCACCAGTAGTTGTCCTGTTCTTAATAATTGGCAAATGAGGCTTGACCAAGGTAGGTTTGTTTGATCCAATGTACCCCAAAGCTTTGACCACTTCTGTATGAATGTACCAATCATCATTCTTCAATGCTTTAGCTAATTTGGGAACTGCATGAAAAACGACCATTGCATCCTTACTGCCTATTCGTCCTACAGCCTTAGCTGAAGCCTTACGCAATTCAGAAGATTTACTTTCTATGCCTTTAATCAATCCTGGAACTGCTCCCTTAACTGAATGAGGATCGACTAAACCTAACATTCCCAAACAATCTGCTGCCCTTTCCTTTAATTTTTCGCCAGAGTTAAAAGCTGAAACTACTTCTGGAGCTAATGCTACGGATGGTTTTGGATATTTTTTAGCAAATTCAGTAAGTAGAACTATAGAATGGTAAACTACTCTCCAATCATCATCACGAAGAGCCAACTTCAAAGATGGAAGTGCAGCTTTAGGAATTGTATTCATAATCTTTGAGAGGGATTCTTGTGTTTGATATCGAACATCTTTATCATCATCGCTTAGCATCTCAAACAAATCTGCTATAGTGTCACTATTCTTGGCTTTAGATTTTAATGAGAATGTAGTCCAAATATCTACTACTCTAGAACGGACTGCAGGATATGGGCTATCTAAAGCAGATTGCATTCCTTCAAAAATTTCTTTAGCTCTTTTTGGTTTTACTTTCCTTAATTCCATTAAACCATCAATCAATGCTTCTTGTGGAGATTCCATTTGATCAGGTAAAACACGAAGAAAGGAATCTATAATTGGATCAAGCCATTTGTCCTCCGTTTGGGCTTGAATAACTAAAGCTTTGATTGCAGCTGTTCTTTCAATCTCTGTACCTGAAGACATTTCTGTAAGATTTTTCTCTATTTTATTGTCTAATGAGCCTGCTCCAGCAGTATCTGCCCATTGGCCAACTGAATCCTTCAAGTTCTGCAATTTGTCTAGGAAACCCACAGTTACCTTATGGGGATGATAGTAATAAACCTCGCCTCAATGAAGGACTATGCCTAAGTTGGCCGAGAAATTTATTAGTGACAATGGCGCAAACATTTACGATAAAGTAAAAATTACCAATAAAGACCACACTTTAGAAGGAATTATTATGCCTAGAAACAATTTTTCTGGGGAACATATTATTGTTCTAAAGCTAGATAACGGATACAATATAGGAGTGTCTACAGAAAATGCTGAATTAACTATCATTGAGAAAGCAAAAAAGAATCCAAAAAAAGAACTAAAAAATAAAAAAAATAAGGACTTAGAAAATATTACCATCCTTGGAACTGGTGGAACAATTGCATCATTTGTTGATTACAAAACTGGAGCTGTAAGCCCTGCAATTACTGCTGAACAACTTGTAAATTCAGTTAGTTCATTGAAAGAAATTGCAAATATTGAAGCTGAGCCTTTACTATCTTTAGCTTCAGAAGACATGGAACCAAAACATTGGGAAAAAATGGCAATAAAAGTAGAAGAAATACATTCTAAGAAAAATCATGGAATTATTATAGGTCATGGAACTGATACCATGGGCTATTCAGCAGCAGCACTCTCATTTCAATTACCTGAATTGTCAAATCCTGTTGTTTTTACAGGATCTCAGAGAAGTCCAGACAGACCTTCAAGCGATGCTCATTTGAATCTAGAAGGTTCAGCCAAAGCTGCTATGAGTGATTTGGGTGAAGTCTGTATTGCTATGCATGAAACTACTGATGATGTGGGAGTAGCACTTTGGCGAGGTACGAGAACTAGGAAGAATCACTCATCAAAAAGAAACGCTTTCACATCATTAAATGATGAACCTATAGGTATTGTGAATGAGAAAATTAATTGGAAAGGAAAATACAAACCTATCAGTGACAAAACTATTATCAAATCTGGATTTGATGAGAATATTGCTTTAGTTTGGGCTCATCCTGGATTAAAATCTGAAGATTGGGAAAATATCACTTCTTCAAAAAAAGGTGTTGTTATAGCAGGTACTGGATTAGGTCACATAAACTCAGATTTACTAAAAACAATAGGGAAAACTACTAAAGATATACCTGTCGCAATGTCTACACAATGTTTGGCAGGAACCACAAATCTTAATGTTTATAGAAATGGAAGAGAATTGATTGAAAAAGGGGTTGTAGAAACTTACGATACTCTTCCTGAAACTGCTCTTGTCAAAATGATGTGGCTGACTAAACATGAGCCTAATAAAGTAGAAGAATTAATGTCAAAAAATCTTGTTGGTGAACTGTCGAACACAAGAAAATTAATTTGAGAAAAGCTCTTTAGACTACGGCTCAAATGTGTAAGTATGATTCATTCACAATTTGGAAAATTAGCTGATTTGCTAATCAACCATTCTTGCTCTTTAAAAAAAGGGGAAAAAGTATTGATTGAAGCTTTTGATATTCCTCAAGAAATGGTTATTGCTACTATTAGATCTGCCCGTAAAGTAGGAGGAGTGCCATTTGTAACTTGGAAAAATAACCTGATTCTAAAAGAATTGATTGCAGATACTACGAATGAACATATGGGTTTAATGGGTGATGTTGAAGTATTTAGAATGAAAGAAATGGATGCATATATAGGACTAAGGGGAAGCCTTAACATCTCTGAAATGTCCGATATTGATTCTAAGAAAATGGCTATTTATCAATCTGAACTTTTACAAAAAGTTCATTTTAAAGAACGTGTTGCAAATACAAAGTGGGTTGTTCTAAGATGGCCTACTCCCTCTATGGCCCAACAAGCAAATATGTCTACAGAAGCTTTTGAGAAATTCTACTTTGATGTTTGTTGCTTAGATTACAAAAAAATGGATGAAGCAATGAAACCATTAGAGAAATTGATGACTGAAACAGATAAAGTTCACATTAAAGGTCCTGGTACAGATCTGAGATTCTCAATCAAAGACATTCCTGCTATAAGATGTGCTGGTGAAAGAAATATTCCTGATGGTGAATGTTTCACCGCCCCTGTAAAAGATTCTGTAGAAGGGCACATCCAATTTAATGCTGAGACATTGTACCATGGAACTGTTTTCAATGATATAAGATTAGAATTTGAAAAAGGTAAAGTTGTTAAAGCAACTGGAAGTGATGAGGAAAAGCTAAATTCTATCCTAGATACAGATGAAGGAGGTAGATTTATTGGAGAATTTGCTATTGCTTTCAATCCATATATTACTGAACCAATGAGAGACATTCTATTTGATGAAAAAATAGCTGGTAGTTTCCATTTCACACCAGGAAATGCATATGATATAGCGGATAATGGCAATCGATCGGACATACATTGGGATATGGTACTCATTCAACGCCCTGATTATGGCGGTGGTGAAATTTGGTTTGATGATGTTCTTATTAGAAAAGATGGCGAATTTATTATTCCTGAACTAGAAGGCCTTAATCAGAAAAATTTAATATGATAATGAATATCGATGATAAAGATAATATAATCGCTGATGCTGAAAAGGCAGGTTTGTATTATTCAAGCCATTCTGAAAAAGGATATACACGTCAAATTAAAGAAGAAACACAAACTTTTCTTGATACTGAAGGTAAACCAATCAAAGGTAAGAGAGAATTAAAAAGAATTGAAGAAATGAGGATTCCGCCTGCATGGACAGATGTTTGGATCTGTGCTCACAAGAATGGACATTTGCAAGCTACAGGTATTGATGCAAAAAAACGGAAACAATACATCTATCATCCGATATGGACTCAACTAAGAAGTGAAGCTAAATTTGACAAAATGACTTCATTTGGAAGAAAGTTACCTAGAATCAGAGAACAATATTTTGAAGATTTAGCTGATGAGGGAAATAAGAAACAACATAATCTGCCTTACAAAAGAGTCATGGCTTTGATTGTCAGATTATTAGATACTACATTCATCAGAATTGGAAATGAAACTTCAAGAGATGATAAAGAAAAAGCCACCTATGGACTATCCACAATGCAGGATGAGCACATGGATTTTAAACCTACTGAAATAACTGATGAAGATGACAAATGGTATGATTCACAAGTTGGAGGAAAGTTTACATTTGTTGGAAAAAGCAACAAAAAACATGAAATTGAGATTAATGATGAAGAAATACCTGATTTGCCTGCACTAATTATGATGTGTAAAGATGCTAAAAAAGGAAGAGGTGATGATTTGTTTTTATTCTTTGATGAAAACGGCAACAGGCAGGATGTTAAGGCATATCATGTAAATGAATATATCCAAGATGTTTCTGGAGAGAAATTTACAGCAAAAGATTTCCGAACTTGGGGAGGTACAAAACTTGCTGCTGGAGAGATTACTACATTCAAAAAGAAAGATAATAAAAAACAACGCAAGAAGAACATTACGCAAATGATAAAGGAGGTTTCAAAAAAATTAGGAAATACTCCTGCCGTTTGTAGAGGATCGTATATTCATCCTAGATTTATAAATGATTATCTTAGAGGTTCCTTCTTCAGACTTTGGAAGGATACCTTAGGTGAACAAATGTATCCTTTAAGTGAGAACGAAAGCCATGTCATTAGATATCTAGAAAATAGTTAAGTTTAAACACCCTCTATCAATAGGTGAAATATGGCAATAAATGATTTAGATGCAAATGACATAAAGGTTTATGAGTATCTAAAAGCAAATGATTTTGTTGAAAATCCTTGGTCCACAAAAAAAGCTGCAACTGCTCTAAAAATGAAAGAAGATGATGTGTATGAATCATTATCTAATTTAGCTGAATATATGAGAAATAATATTCATATTCATTACAGAGATGGTTCTATTCGAATTGGTGCTAATTAATTACTTAGTGTAAAAAGCTGCCAATCACCTTTTCCGTCTAAATACCCAAGCCTTACTCCACAGTCTATCCAACCATGTGCATAATTTACAGCTGCAAAGGCATCATCTCCTCTTCCTTCATCTAAGAAAAATTTAGCATCTGAATGATATGCCTTAACCATCTCTATAATGTCCTGGGCTTTAGCATAGTTATCTGTTCCTACATCATCAATTATAGAAACTTTCACCAGTGCTTTTGATGTTAAATCAAGATATTTGTTTATTCTTTCAAGAGATACTGGATATTCGGTCATAAATCGCTAAAGGCATCTTTCTTAATTATTACTGTTATGGGAAAATGATTTATTGTGGCATAATATAGTCATTCTATGAACAGAGGAATCTATAGCAAAAAAATCATTGGTTTAACATTTCTTGTTCTTGGTGTTTTTTTCTTAACTGATAATTCAGTCGCAGAAGAGGAAGAGCGAACTCAAATCCCTGTACATTTAAATTTTAAAGAAAGTGCAAAATTTTCACCTGAAACTTCTGGAGATCCTGAAAGAATGGCTATGGAAGAAAAATATTCATCCCATGAACAAAATCCTGGTGGTGGAACTCCTGTTGATACTAGAAATAAAGGAGATTGGACAAGTATGGGAGAATGGCAAAGTGATAATGTACTCTTCGATGTTACACTAAATAACGTAATTTTCAATTTGTGGTGGGTAGAG
Organism: uncultured archaeon; assembly: GCA_964626865.1. Classification (GTDB taxonomy): domain Archaea; phylum Thermoplasmatota; class Poseidoniia; order MGIII; family CG-Epi1; genus CG-Epi1. The sequence continues at coordinate 6,076 of CAZVIT010000055.1, forward strand.
GATCCTGACGATACAGATTATGATGCTGCATTAGATCTACGATGGACTGTATTTGTAGAAGGAGTTGAAATTTTCCAATTCACAGATGAACAAGGACGTGCATGTGAAGAAACAAGGGATGACCCTTGTGAATATTCCCAATCGCCTACAGAAACGTTCCCAAGTACTACACTAACTCAAGGTCAATTTATTTCCTTAAAAGTTGAAATGAAATCATTTCAATCAATATACATTTATTATGATAATTTTAGCAGAGACTCTGGAATGAAAGTTGACGCTGATGTCGTCAAATTTGGTGATACTTCAATTAGTGGACAAAGTCTTTCTTTTGAATTTGTTGAAGCATGGCCAACAGATTGTAATGAGGCTATGGAAGGAAATTTTATTACATTAATGCTAGGAAGTGGCATTGAATTGGATAACAATTTACAGAAAAGTGGATATCCTAAAGTAGAAAAAGGTAAAAAATATACCTTGAATGGGACTGAATACGATTCCGAGAAGATTACATGGTTTATTGACGATGAATATGAAAAATTAGAACAAACCATGATTAGCTTTTCATATGCAAGAAAATCCTCATCAACAGTTGAACCAATTATCATTAATGTAGCTGATAGACTAATTAGCAGCTCAGGTGATGAAGAAGAAGGTGCCTTAGGATTGCCTGGTTTTGAATTTGCTGCAGTAATATCTGCCCTATTTGTTACAAGTTTTATCAGAAGAAAAGTTTAATAAAGAAAACTCAGACTGATAATATCCCATGAGACAAA
>CAZVIT010000056.1:0-6531 GCA_964626865.1 uncultured archaeon
ACTGCTGCAGTTATAACATTTATAGGAAGAAAATCTACTGAGGAAATAATTCAAGTAATGGGGGAGGTATCCCAAAATGTTGAAGAAAATATAAATGAAGAAGAATTTAGCGAGATAGATGGAGAATTAGTATGTAATGCATGTGGTTCAATGTTTGATCCAACTGAGGGCAGTTGCCCTTCATGTGGAACATTAAAGGAATAAAGATGAAAAATATAATTGTAGAAAAAAAAAATCGCATTGGAATAGTCACTGTTAATCGACCAAAAGAACTTAACAGCATGAATTCTGAAACCAGAAAAGAGCTTGCTACAGCTTTTGAAGAATTGGAACTTGATGATGATATTAGTGTTTCTATTTTGACGGGGGCGCCCGGTAAAGCCTTCATTGCCGGTGCAGATATCAAAGAATTTTCAAGAATGGAAATAGATAATAGAAAAGCTATGAAAAAAGATTGGAGAGTTACAGATGTTATAGCTAATTCTACCAAACCTGTGATTGCTATGATTAATGGTTTTTGTCTCGGTGGTGGGCTAGAAATTGCAATGGCTTGTGATTTAAGAACTGCCAGTAATAACTCAAAATTAGGACAACCTGAGATAAATATTGGAATTATTCCTGGAGCTGGAGGTACTCAGAGATTAACAAGACTCATAGGGGAAGGGCGTTCATTGGAACTAATATTAACAGGAAATATGATATCTGCTGAAAAAGCTGAACGATGGGGGTTAGTAAATTTAGTAACTGATGAAGACAAATTAGAAGATATGACTATGGAGATAGCAAAACAAATTGCTGAAAAATCTTCATTTGCTGTCGAAAGGGCCAAAAAAAGTGTGAAATTAGTATCAGACAATCCTATGAAAAAAGGTCTAAAACTAGAACAAGAACTATTTATTGAATGCTTCAAATCAAATGATGGAAAAGAAGGAATTAAAGCATTTATTGAAAAAAGAAAACCTGAGTTTAAAGGAAACTAAAGACAAATTGAGATTGTATCAAAAAGTTAAATATATTACTTCCAAATTAGAAGAATTATATCCCAATCCAGAAATCCCTCTTAATCATGAAAACAATTTTACATTTTTAGTTGCTGTAATGCTCAGTGCTCAAAGTACTGATAAAAAAGTAAATGAAATTACACCCCAATTATTTTCAAAAGCTAATAATCCTGCAGAAATGGAGCAATTGTCTATAAATGAAATCCAGAATATCATTAAAGAAATTGGTTTAGCCCCCACAAAAGCAAAGAATATTAAGAAAACATCAAAGCTCTTAATAGAAAAACACAAAGGTAAAGTGCCATATACTTTTGAAGAATTAGAAGAATTGCCAGGTGTTGGCCATAAAACTGCGTCTGTTATAATGTCTCAAGCATTTGGAGAACCTGCTTTTCCAGTAGATACACACATTCACAGACTTGCATACAGATGGAAACTATCAAATGGAAAAAATGTGAGAACAACTGAAAAGGATCTTAAAAGGAAATTTGACAAAAAACTTTGGAACAAACTTCATTTACAAATGATTTTTTACGGAAGAGAATATTGTCAAGCTAGAAAAAAAAAATGCACCTGTGATATTTGTGAAACTGTGTCAAAAGGTAGATAGCTATATTGCGAGGTTTGCAGAATGTGCAATATGAGTAAATGGGATCAAAGATTTTTAGACTTGGCTAAACAAATCTCAACATGGAGCAAGGATCCCTCAACTCAAGTAGGTTGTGTTGTTGTTGGTCCTGATAGAGAAATCAGAAGTACTGGATTTAACGGATTGCCTCGTGGAATCAAAGATACAAGTGAAAGATTGAATAATCGTGAAATTAAATATCCTATGATTTGTCACGCTGAAGAAAATGCTATTATGCATGCTGCAAGAACTGGAATTTCACTAAAGAATTGTATTGCATACATAACTTGGCCTCCATGTACTAGATGCGCAAGATCACTAATCCAGGCTGGCGTTTCAGAAATTGTTTATCCTAAAGAAGTAGAAATACCTGAAAGATGGGAAAGTGATTTCAATATATCGCTCAATATGTTTGAAGAAGCAAAAACTCTCGTAAGAAAAGAATAGCTTATTCTTCCGATTCTTCTTTACCTAATAATTCTTTTATCTGTTTAAGATGCTCAACACCAGTATCTGACTGTATATGTTCTGTAATCAAATCTCTAACTTTAGAAGGTGAAGAAACTCCAAAAAGACAATCATGTGGATTATGCCTAACACTTCTAGAAGAATTTCTTGCTGCACCCCCTATTCCTAAACTCATACCTTTAACCTCAGTACCTGTTCCTCCAACCACCATTGATTCATCAGTACCTGTGCCTAAACCTGAGCCTGTTAAAGGCAAAACCGTGCCATAGCTAAATATTGTACCAAAAATACCTTGTTCCATTTTTATATCTTCTATATGGTTATAACGTACTTGACGTTCGCTACGGTTCATCAAAAAACTACTTTGAAGTACTATTCTATTATCTGTTAAGTAATATGTAAATGACCGCCTATAGAAATCTACAGAAAACAACCCAATAAGGCCTACTACGGCCGTTAACCCAGGTATAAACCAACGTCCAAAACTCATTGTATCGGTCATGTCGCTATAACCGTGATAAGCCATGACAATTATACCAAAAAGAGCAACTCCTGAATACAACCTGAAAATACCGTGCCCGCCTGAATCCATAAAAAAATAGCGTGCAACAAAGCCAACTAAAAAAAGACCAAAAGACCAAATAATCGCTCCAGCCAAAACTTCACTATCTTGAACTGCAGCCTCAATTGCATCGTAACCTGGAAAATCTGAGAATTTATCAGAATTAAAAAAATCATAAATAACATACGCCCAAATTAATAATAAAAAGAATGTTAAATAAAGATGAAAAAACGAAAACATATGGGGCTTTAATTGCATTTTCAATTCTTCGCCCCTAAGTAAAGTAATGCCTGACATAACTACCATGAGTCAAGGGTAGTTAAAATATTTTCATATACTACGTTTCATATTTATTCATGCCTTCATTGGGTCCTAAATCAAATGCCAATCAAAAGAAAAATTATTAGGAAAAAGCGAAAAAATGAAGCTAAAGAAGCTCTAGCGAAAGCCAGTGGTGGAGAAGAATTGGAATTCGCTGCAAAAATTTTAAATGAACTAAGAGAAAGAAATAAAAGAAAAAAAATTCTAGATGAAAAAAATTAATCAGATTCTTCAGCAAGTATTACAAAATAAAGGCCAAAAATAACTATTAATCCGCCGAGAATTACACCAAAACTTGGTATCTCTTGAAAAAATAGCCAAGCGAGTAAGCCTGAACCAATTGGCTCAGCTAATAATGAAATTGATACAATATAGGCTGGCAAGTACCCAAGCGCCCAATTTTGCATCGTATGTCCTAATAGTGTTGGAATCAAAGCCATTAACAAAAATAATTGTATTTCAGACATAGGTAAATTTTCATAACTCAAATTCTGAATTATTACTACAATAAACATTGTCAAAAAACTAAAAAAATATACTACAAATGCGTAAGTTTGTAAACTAATTGTTCTTCGTAATTTTCTACCACTAAGATAATACAATCCTGCAAGAATTCCTGAAATAAAAGCAAGGACATTACCTCTAAAATTACCGGGATTATCCAATAAGTCTCCTCCAAATAAAATTAAAATTCCTCCAAGCGCTATTGAAGTACCGAAAATTGCTTTCTTTGATAATACTTCACTAAAAAAGATCCTCCCTAGTATAGCTACATAAACAACGTGACAAGTTGCCAGTAAAACTGAAGCTGCAACGGAAGTTTCCTTAACTGAAGTAATAAAGAAACTAAAATGAGCTCCTAATAATATTCCTGCTAAAATCATTTCCAAAAGAGTAAATGAAGATTGGGCACGGATTTCTTCAGCCCTATCCTTCAGAATAAAGGGTAAAAAAATAAGTGTAGCAAAAGCTTGACGATAAGTACCAATCACTAGGGGTTCACTACTGCTATGTCTAATCAATATTGCAGATGTAGAAATTGCAAACATTCCTATTAAAAGTGCTAAATATGGTAACTGTAAATCTTTTCTAATCTCTAAATTTGGTATCAACACAGAACATTATGAATCATGGCCTTAATCATTCTATCGCATTAAATCAATTGGTTTCGTAAGATGTCTCCTTGAAGATGCTGGTGGTTCAAACCATCCTAATTCTAAATTTGGAAGTTTAGAAATTGGGGAAGGTCTCTCATATTTTTTCCCACATGAATTGCACCTATATTTTGAATTCTTGCCTGAAGAATGTGTTCGTTTACCACAACTGCAAATTGGATTTGGTGGTTTAGAATAACGGGGAACTAAGTTTACAATTTTTAATTTTTCAATATTAATAGTATCCTCACTAACACTACCACATACTGTGATTTTATCTCCAATTTCTAATTTATCTACGATATTTCTTAAATTCTTGGATGGTTCAAAAACTGCACACTTTGCTTTATTCCCTTCTAAATCCTCTACTCTAATAAAACGGTGTCCTCCTTTTATTATTTCAACTTTTGATGAAACCTTGACATCTATCCAAATTGAAGAACCATCTACAATCTCTAATGAATCTAAAAAACAAAAATGATCATCGGTGGCTTGATTTGTTTGATATAGCAACCATCTTACTGGTTTTTCAGGGCCTAACTTTTGAAAATTATTGACCAATATCTGATTATCTGTGCCTCTAAATCCCCATAAAACAGGACATGGAGAATTAGGAACCATTGCTACTTTACCATCTGAATCTTTACATGAGAATACTCCCTTCAATTTAGAAACTTTGGAAACTGCTTCTAAAGATATATTGCGTAAACTTCCCCATAACTTTTTGTCTCTATAACCAATCAACTCCCAAGTAAAATTCAAATCTCGAGTTTTACTATGATGACCTGACCAAGCTAAAGCGCATGCAGCTCCAAACAGACCTCTAGAACCCCTTAATCCAAAAGTTAAACAATTAGAAAGAATAGGCTCTAAATCATCTTTAGAAACTATACCTCTTACACCCTGCCAATAAAGACCTTCTGGCAAATAGATGTCTGAAATTACAATACCTGGTTGCGAATCCTTTTTTGAGTTATCAATAACAATCCTAGATATCCTATCAAGTATTTCTTTTTTATCAAAATATTTTTCTTTATAATTTGAATACATTGAAATTTTTCTATCACCTATTTCACCTATCAGTTCTTTAGCTCCTAAGCCTTCCCCAAAAACAAGCGCAAGAGCTGCATTACCTCTAGTTTTCCAAGGTACATTTGGATTCAATCTAACTAATCTGGGAGGGCCCACCAAATCAAAATCTGATAATTCAGCAATAATTTCAGTAATTAACCAGGTTGTACAACCTCCATCTAATGAATCTGTATCATCTATTCCTATATGCAACATGATTAACTATTCAAAAAGAAATACCTCATTTGCCCAGGAAGGTTTAGTGTTTTTATCAGATAAATAGGCTAAATATAATTTTAGATTTGAAGAAGTGCCTGCTGGAATATAGGGGTATTCACCTGTCAAACTATAAACTATAATAGTGACTTGATTTCTCTTTATTAATTGATGTAATAAGTCTACTATATCTATTCTAAAATCACTATGGTTAGCCTCAATTTTGTCTGACCAATCTATACCAATTACTATATCTTCAGCAAAATTTAGAGCATCTTCTAACTCATTAAAACCTTGCAAATTTCTTAAAGGTAAAACAACTTTTCCTCTGTCTGCTAAAATTAAATCAATTATATCTTCTCCCCAAATGAGACCTGAGTCTACAATGACTTCATTTTTAGGGTTAGATGGTAGTGTGTAAATTGATGGCCTATTCTTAATTATTCCTCCCATATCCCAGAATAATTGTGTTTTGACTGATTCGGAATATTCAAATTTAGTGTTTTTGTCTTTAGTACTAAATTTACCATCACTCCAAATTGGCTTAACATTTTTACCGTTAAAATAAGCCTCAGCTAATTGAACCATATGTAATGAATAAACGTATAGATTTAGACTTTACTAAAGATCTAAAATTACCCTTAAATGTGCAGGAGGGCCTTCTTCAACCAATAATAAATGATAGGATATAGCCTTGATTTCAACGCCATAACCATGCTTATCTTGATTATATATTTCTCCCATTAAATTACCTTTTAATGAAAAATTATGGTTTTGAGATATCACTAAATTTGCAGAACCTGTAATAAAAAAATCAGTATCAAATAACACTATTAAATAAGACATAAAATCAACTAAAAGTGAATCTAAATTATCGGCTTCTAAATTAACTTCTTTAGTGACTAAAAATTTAGGCAAATTTCCACCCGTAATTATTTCTGAGAAACTAAGTGATACTTCTTCAAACGCTTCCGAGAGATTTGATGCTTCTACTTCAATCCCGATATCTGCTGTGTGTTCAAAGTTTTTCCTCAACACCTTCTAAAAGAGTTTGTTAATAAAATGGTAGCGGGGGATGGATTTGAACCATCGATCTCCGGGTTATGAGCC
>CAZVIT010000057.1:0-6473 GCA_964626865.1 uncultured archaeon
GGAAACATCTACATCAATTGTAGCCTGACCCTCATTGGAAATAACCATTTCTGTACAATCAACCCCTCCACCAGCTATAATATTAGTGAAATTCCATGTTACTATTCTTGTAGTAACTTCAAAATTTACTTCACTAAAATTAAACATATTTCCTGCAGAGAAATTAAAGGACATCGTTAGTGATGGGGCATTTCTGTAAAATGAAGTCTCAAAATCTGATTCATTTTGTGCTCCAGCATTCGCAATACTTCCAACTACCAAATCTTCATTTACAAAATGAGTTAAGTGCATGGAATCTGATTGTTCAGACGAAGATCTAGATAAGCCAAAAGCATTCATGGAAAAAGTATCGTTATATGTCCAATTTTCTATCGACCAATCTACGTGGATTGTCAAATAAAGAATTTTTTGATTATTAGCAATATCTGTGTTATTTGTGTATATTCTACTTTCATTATCTTTCAGATTTTCACTAAATTCAAACCTTGATTCTAGATGTGATACGACATTTGAATAATACATTCCTGAATCTGGGCTAACATTTAAAGTTACTTGACCCTTTGTAAAACTAATTGAGTAAGCAACAGCAGCCTGAGCTGTGGCTGAAGGCATCAATGATAGCATAAAAAAAGTTAAAACTAAATAAGATTTCCATTTACTCATAATACAATATACAAAAATGAATATATACGTTTTACTCAGAAATCTCGCTTAACCAAGCTCCACCCGTTACAAAAACAAGATTGTAAAAGAAAAGTAAGGTCAATGCTATTTGAAAATCTGATGAATCTGTAATCAAAGAATCTGTACACTTAATTCCTGCTTCAATTACTGTAAATAACAAAATTGGTATCGAAAATAGCGAAGTTAACATCCATCCTCCGTACATTGGCGTCATAGAACTTGCAGCCAAATTACCTACTGCTGCAATACCAATACAACCTACCAAAACAACCACATAAGCTAAAATCCATTCGTCTCCAAATACATTGTCAAAAAGAACAATGAATAACAAAAATATAATTGTAGCCAAAATCCAAAGTAAAATCATAGAACCAAATGCCCTTCCTAAAAATAATTCATATCTTGATATTGGGGCTAATTTTAACATTTCAATAGTTCTTCTTTCAATTTCTCTGGTTGCCGTGTGAGTAATAAGTCCTAAACCTGTTAAAAGAATTGAAACCCACAATATTCCTGATTTCTCAATAACTGCAGTGTCCATAATAGAAAATTTTAGAGACATAAGAATCATAAATGAGAGTAGGGCTGCAGGAACAATACCCTGCAATGTTCGGAACTCAATTCTCAATTCCTTTTTCAAAAGAACTAAAATCGGATTCATTGCAATGCTCCCTGATCTAATTCAAGTGACCTGTCTGCAAATGAAATATCATCATGTGATGAAAGTAAAATACTACAATCATTCTCTTTCAATCTAATCAAATGTTCCTCGATTATCTTACTACCTTCATCATCCAAACCCGTGAAAGGTTCATCAAGTAAGAGTGTAGTTGGTGAATGGGCGAGTGCAATCGCAAATCCTAGCCTTTGTATCATTCCTCTGGAATAGTTGCCAGCCATGTCATCTTGGAACATGATAAGGCCAACCTTAGCCAGCATTTCACTTGCATAATCTGAATTATTCTCAGCTGGATGCAAATCAAGCCAGAAATTCAAATTTTCAAGACCTGTAAGTTCAGGATAAAATGGAGGATTATGTGATAGAAAACCCACTCTAGATCTTATCTCTTCTGAATTCGAAACTAAATCAAATCCATCTATCTCTGCTAAATCATAATCATCAGGTCTTTCTAAAGTAGACAATGCTTTCAACAATGTTGTTTTACCGCTACCATTTTTTCCTTTAATTGTTACTATTTCACCTGAATCTACATCTAAATCTAAGCTTCTAAGAACGTTTTTTGGACCAAATGATTTGAAAAAATTTCGTAACCTAATCATCCATCTCTGACATATATTTTTGTGCTGCTGAAGCGGGGTCCTCTGCCTGATAGATTCCTCGTCCAACAATAATGAAATCGGCTCCAGCCCTTATTGTTTCCTTAGAATCTCCACCTTGTGCACCTACTCCTGGAGATATAATCTCCAAATCTCCAATCAAACTTTTGACTCTAGCTACATCTTCTGGTCGTGTTGCAGGAGCCACAACGCCTGTTGCCCCAACTTCCAATGCTAATGAACAAAATTCTTCTATTTTGAAAAACTCTCCACCTTTAGGATGTGACATTGTGATTACAACATACATCTCTTTACTTGGATCAACTGCTCTAATTGCTTTCAATGACTCTGGCCCAGGAAATGCATGAGCTATAATTCCTGTTGCACCTGCCGAGAATACTGCTTCTGTAATCAAACGATTTGTATTAGGAATATCTGCTACCTTAAAATCACAAATAACTTTGCTAAATTTGGATATTTCGGTTACAATATCTAAACCTGCAGACAATACAAGTGGATAATTTATTTTTATTTTAGATACAAAAGGAGATACTTCCTTTGCAATTTCTAGAGCTCGGGCTGGATCAGTTTCGTCCAGGGCGAGCACGAGCCGCGATGACATTAAATCTCTAATTTCCCAGTTAATATTGAAATTGCGTATTTTAATTCAGCCACTGCTGCCACAGCTTCCCTTTTTACTTGAAAAAGATCCTTAGATTCCATCTCTTTACCAATATTAGACTCTACGAACATCATTTTTTCCAAACTACGCTCAATAGTGTCCACAATGATCTGGCTCCTTGCGGAGCGCCGTAAACCTTCTTCGTCTATCATTTCATCTGCCATGCTATTGTCCACTAATGTAGTGGGATATAACCATTTGGCTTAAATTATTAGATTATGCTAAATCGGCTCTGGTAAACATTGTAATGCCTACAGGATCTCTTGGAAGAGGACCTTTCTTCTCGGCGACTATTACCTTAATTCCTGCTTTAGGAACTAATTCAATAAGTCTCTGAGTTATGATACCATCCATTACTAATGTGTTAACTCCATTCTTCTTGTAGGCACTGCCGGAACTCTCTAATTGGTCTTGAAGACCACTTATGGAAACTTCATCAGCAAGTTCTTCTGTAGCTAAAAAGCGTGCATTCTTTGAGCCTTGAAGCTCCTCTAATTGTTTCAAGAAAACTGGACTTGCTTCTGCTGGCTCAGATGCTTCTGCAACTTCTTCTGGTGCTTCTTCTTTCTTAACTTTGGTGCTTGTTTTAGCTTTCTTGGAACCTGAACGACGGGTTTTTTTGCTTGAACCTCCATTTCCTGGACGTGCCCATTTATTCTGTTCCATGAATAATTCTGCTGAGGTTTTATCTCTCAAACATTTCATTATTTGTTTGTGAGTAATGTGTTCTACCTCTGTATTATCTGGTGCTCTTGCTATGAAATCAACTTCTGCTACTTGCAATAATTCTTGAATAATCATTTCACCGCCACGGTCTCCGTCAACGAAGGCTGTAACAGTTCTTTCTTTAGTCAATGCAATAACTTCCTTAGGAATGTTAGTTCCTTCAACTGCAACTGCATTCTTGATTCCGTGTTTTAACAAATTCAAAACATCACTTCTACCTTCGACAATAATAATTGCATCACTAGATTCTATGTTAGGTCCTGCTGGTAATTTACCTTTGAATCTAACTATTTCCTCTGTTTGGATTGCTTGTCTTACAGTATCTGTAATTGTTGAACCTGCGCTCCTTGAATCTTGAAGTAAATTAATCAATAATGCTCTTGCACGCTCAATGATAACTTCGCGTTTGGAAGTTCTGCTATCTTCTAAGGCTGTAACTTTTACAGTTGCCTTACAAGGGCCGACTCTCTCAACCGTTTCTAAAGCTGCAGCAAAAACCGAAGTTTCTACTTGGTCCATACTTGATGAAATTTCTATTTCACCTTTGGATTTGCCTTTGTCGCTCTTTATGTCAACTTCTACGCGACCCATTCTTCCGCTTTTCTGAAGATCTCTAAGGTCCAATTCGTCCCCTAATAATCCCTCAGTTTGACCGAAGACTGCGCCTACGACATCTGACTTGTTTACTACTCCGTTAGCTCTTATTGAGGCTCGGATAACATACTTACTACTTGTTGGATCAATGTTCATTTTAATCATCTCTTTTTTTTGCTCTTAACCAAGGGCAGACAAAGTTCTATATCTCTTAAATCTCCAAAGGGAGTTGAAAGGTCATGTTCGTGAATTGAGTACTGTCAATAGCCAAGAGGCCTATTTTCGTGTCGGTAACGTCGTATTAATAACTAGCGGTGCTATTTTATGCATGCCTATTCGTGTGAATTAGTGCATTCGGTAACACTTATCGCTCAGCCTAGAAGCAAAACACCTTTTGCCAAAGTTGGTGCTATGAAGGCTGGCAAATATGAACCACGAAATCGTGGAACATTTGGAATATTGTGGTTCACTGATTTTGGAGATAAGTTCTGGGAAGCATGTCAAGGTGTAGATGATACGCCAAAATTGAGATTAAGAAAAAGTGGATTTGATGAAATGGATTGGAGCGTTTCATTCCGTTTTGCAGGATTTAAGGCTAGAATTACCTCTGTTAAATACAAAGGATTTTTCGGAAAACCTGCTAATTCTTACATGGAATTAAAAATTGGAACACAAAATCCTAACGATCTTCAGGTCTTCTTGCAAGCCTTTGCAGAAAAATTCGAAACTCCTCCATGGATTATGAACAACTGGAGCAAAGCTGAAGCTAAATGTGGCTTCAGTAAAGAAGAGATCATATCTGAATGGTCAAAAGGAATAGGAAGAAAAATTACTGAAGAAGAGACTAAAGCCAAAGGCTGGGGAGCATCCCTTTTTGGTTCTAAAAGTAAGGACACTAAAAAAGAAGAAGACTTTGAGATTTTCGAAGATGCAGACGGAAATGATGTGAAAATGGTAATTCACGGAGCTCTAGAAGTTGATGGTGAAGAATATGCAATCATGTCCTATGCTGATGATTTAATTACAACTGAATATGAGATTATGAAGATAAACAGAGACAAAAAGGGAAATGTTACCTACTCTGGTGTTGAAGATGAAGAATTGTATAAGGATTTAAGTGAAGCTGCAATTGAACATTTAGAAACCAAATTTATTTTTTAAAAAGAGGAAACAATGCCAAGAGAACTGGATATCGAATCGTTAAAACACGGTAAAGAACTTGTGAAAAGGGGTTTTGCAAGAATGCAGAAAGGTGGCGTTATCATGGATGTTGTCAATGCTGAACAAGCAGATATAGCTGAGAAAGCTGGCGCTGTAGCTGTTATGGCTCTTGAAAGAGTTCCCTCTGACATTAGAGCAGACGGTGGAGTCGCTAGAATGTCAAATCCAAATATGATTACTGAAATTGTAGACTGTACAAGTATTCCTGTTATGGCAAAGTGCCGAATTGGACATACTGCTGAAGCGAAAGTTTTGGAAGCTTTAGGAGTAGATATGATTGATGAATCAGAAGTATTAACTCCTGCAGATCCATATTATCACGTTGTGAAAGATGATTTCACAGTACCATTCGTATGTGGTGCTACTTCTTTGGGAGAAGCCGTCAGAAGAATCTGGGAAGGTGCAGCTATGATTAGAACTAAAGGAGAAGCAGGAACTGGCAATGTTGTTGCAGCAATGAGACATGCAAGATTATTGCAAGCTGAAATCGAGATCGTAAAGAAATCTGAAAATCTAAAAGAAATTGCAACAAAAATTGCTCAGAAATTCTTTGTTCTAGATGAAGAAGCTGAAGGGAATTTGGGTGAATCTACTGACTTTAATCCATTCGGAAAAGATAAGGCAAGTATTGAAGCTGAAATAGTTGGAATTTTAGAAGATATCAAGAGATTAGGTCGGTTACCTGTTGTTACATTTACAGCTGGAGGAATCGCAACTCCTGCAGATGCTGCATTAATGATGCAGTTTGGAATGGATGGTGTTTTCGTTGGTTCTGGAATCTTCAAATCTGAAGATCCAACCACTATGGCTAAAGCAATCGTAGAAGCTACAGCTCACTATGATGATCCTAAATTAGTTGGAGATGTTTCTAGAAATCTTGGAGAATCAATGCCAGGATTAGAAGAATCAAGCCTTGAAACTAAGATGGCAAAACGCGGACATTAGAAATCAATCAGTTCAAAGTTAAAAAGTGCAAAAAAGATTATCTGGCCTAAACCGATTAGAATGTACAGAATCATTTGAAACATATGAGTTTTAGGAGAGTCCTCCTTAGGCACCCATCCTCTCCCTTTCTGATGAGAACCACCGTGCTGAAAGCAATACAATGCATAGATTAGAAAAACCAACCCAATAAACAAAGAACTCAGCATTTTCATTAATACGCTATAACTTCTTATATTTATTATTTAGAGCCCATTTTGCCATAAATCGAAAGCTTTGTAGAGAAAACTGCCTGCAAAAATAAACATTGCACATCCACAAATTTTTAGTGTTAATAAATATCTAT
>CAZVIT010000058.1:0-6257 GCA_964626865.1 uncultured archaeon
CCATTTCTCCACTACAATTATCGGCTGTACAATTTAATTTCACATCGTCAACATACGGCCTATGCAATTCCTTAGGTGTTGGTGAATTCTCGGTCTTTAATGAATTCATTTCGTCAATGCTTCCTATACAATGCTGATGACCACAAGATTCGCAAATCCAAACTGGCAAAGGAGTTCCCCAATACCTTTCTCGACTTATTGCCCAATCTTTGATGTTTCTAAGCCATTCTCCAACTCTTCCTGTACCTGTCCATTCTGGAGCCCATTCTACTTGAGAATTGTAATCAATTATCTTATCTTTAACGGCAGTCATTCTCACAAACCAGCTATCCATTGCATAGTACAATAACGGATGATCTGTTCGCCAACAATGTGGATAATCGTGTGTGTAAATATGCTCTCTATAAAGTCTATTCTCCTTTTCCAATAAATCAATAATTTTTGAATCACAGTCTTTTACATAATTTCCATCTAATAATTCATGAGTTCCTTTGATAAATTTGCCATCCATACCTACAGTATGTTGAGCTGGGAAACCAACTTCCATTCCTAATTGATAATCATCTTCCCCATACATTACTGCTGTATGAACAATGCCAGTTCCATCTGTTGTAGTTACAAAATCGGCTGCAACCACAGTCCATGCTGTCTCTGAATCTCCTCTATTAATTGCATCTGGGAAAAGTGGCTCATAAGCTTTACCTACTAATTTACTACCTGGAAATTCTTCAATAATATCTGCATGATGACGTAATACTTCTGACATTAAATCCTTAGCCAAAATTAACTCTTCACCTACTTCTGCACCACCTCTACCTTTCCAACTGTCTGAAGGTTTAGATTTCACTCTAACACGGCAGTATGTGACATCTGGTCCTACTGCCAGACCTACGTTCCCTGGCAATGTCCAAGGCGTAGTTGTCCAGGCAACTATTGATTCTTCAGAATCTTTTAATTTAAATTTCACGTAAACTGCAGGCTCTGATACTTCTTTGTAGCCAAGAGATACTTCATGTGTTGAATAACTAGTTCCCGTTTGTGGACAATATGGTAATACTTTATGACCTCTGAAAAGAAGATCCTTGTCATGCATCTGCTTCAGAGACCACCATGCTGACTCAATATATTCATCATGTAATGTAACATATGGATTATCCATATCTACCCAAAAAGCCATTCTTTCACTCATTTCACGCCAAGCTTCTTCGTAAGTCCATACACTCTCCTTACACTTTTGATTGAAAGCTTCCATGCCGTAAGCTTCTATTTCTTCATTAGACATTAAATTCAATTGCTTTTGAACTTCAATTTCTACCGGTAAACCATGTGTATCCCAACCTCCTTTTCTCTCAACTAAATGGCCTTCCATAGTCTTCCATCGGCATACCATATCTTTGAATAGTCTAGAAAGAACGTGATGAATGCCTGGTTTTCCATTAGCTGTAGGTGGACCTTCCAAGAAAGTGAATGGTTTTGATGAACGTCTATTTTCTATACTATTCTCAAATGTTTTATCTTTTCCCCATCTTTCTGCTACTTCTTTCTCTAACTCAACAGGATTGTAATTTCCCGTTTTTGCTTGAATTTTTTTGGAATCAGTAACACCCATTCTTTTGTGTGATTAAGGGCTTATTATAAAGAATCACCGAAACTTAAACTTAAAACCCCTAACGAATCAACCACGCAGGAGCCGGGGTGGCTCAGCCTGGTAGAGCGTCGGACTCATAGGGTAAAAATAGTTCCGGCTATGCCTGGGACATCCGAAGGCCGCGGGTTCGAACCCCGCCCCCGGCACCACTATTCCCACTCAATTGTGCCTGGTGGTTTGTCAGTTATATCATAAACAACACGATTAACCTCAGATTTCAATTCACGCGTAATTCTTTCTGATATTTTTTTTAATACGGAATAAGGGATTTCTGCAGCCTTAGCTGTCATGGCATCAAAGCTGTGCACTGCCCTAACTGCGATTGTATTGCCATATGCTCTAACATCGCCTTGCACCCCTACCGTCTTAACTGGTAAAACTACTGCAAAATATTGCCACGGCAATTCCATAATTCCTTCTTTTGAGGCTAATTCAATCTCTTCTTCTGCTATGTGACAAGCCTGTCTAACCACTTCTGTTCTTTCAGGAGTAGCTTCACCCATTACTCTAACTGCTAAGCCAGGACCTGGAAATGGCTGTCTTTGAGAAACTGAAACCTCAAGATATTCAGCTAAACTTCTAACTTCATCTTTGTATAATTCCCTTATGGGCTCACAAAGGACCATATCCATATCCTCAGGTAAACCTCCAACATTGTGATGAGATTTAATTGTGTCTCTTAAACCACCTCCAGATTCTATCCAATCTGGTGCTATTGTTCCTTGAACAAGGAATTTACCGCCATATTCTTTTGCTTCATTCTCAAATACTCGGATAAATAATTCACCAATAATTTTTCTTTTTTCCTCTGGATCTGTAACTCCTTTGAGACCTGCATAAAACTGCTCAGAAGCATCAACAACTTTATGCTGAACTCCAAGCTCACTAAGCATAGAAGAAACATATTCTGATTCCCCTAAACGCATATATCCTGTGTCTACGTAAATTGCAAGGAGGCCATCTTTGACTGCCTTAGCTGCTAATACTGCTGCAACCGTAGAGTCAACACCGCCTGAGGCTGCAATTATTGCCTTATCTGATAATTCAATTTTCAATTTTGCTACAGACTCGGTTGTAAATTTTTCAGGATTGAAAAAAGCCATTGTTTTTACCAGTAGAAAGGCCTATAGTACTTTATCGCTACAAATCCTATTTATTAGGCCTCTAATCAGGACACATGGCAAAGGAATTAGTATGGATTGATTTAGAAATGACTGGACTTGATCCAAAAATCCATAAAATAATTGAAATAGCTACAATAATTACTGATTCCGAGCTTAATATTATTGAAAAAGGCCCTGATTTGGTTATTCATGCTAGTGGTAATGAATTAGCAAAAATGAACGCATATGTAACTGATATGCATACTAAATCAGGATTACTTGATGAAGTAAAAAAAAGTTCTATGACAATAAAAGAAGCTGAAAATGAGACTTTAAAATTTATCAACAGACACATTAAATCTAATAACAAACCGCCATTATGTGGAAATTCAATAGGAACAGACCGAAGATTCTTAGATGCTCAAATGAATACTTTAGAGAATAGATTCCACTATAGAGTTATAGACGTTTCATCAATAAAAGAATTAGCAAATCGATGGTATCCGGATAGTGTTCGTGAAATTCCTACAAAAGCAGAAAATCACAGAGCTTTAGAAGACATTATTGAATCTATTAAAGAATTAAAATATTACAAAGAAAGATTATTCATTTAAAATGTCTGGAAAAAATGTTCTTGTCACTGGAGCAAATGGACATGTCGGTTATACTCTCACTAAATTACTTGTTGAAAGAGGATATAATGTCAGAGTAAGTGTAAGAGATAAAGAAAATAAAGAATTGACTAAGAATTTAGCTGAATTTGATGTTGAAATTGTAAGTTTAGACTTGATGAAACCTGAAACTATAGAACCTGCTATGGAAAATATAGAGGGTGTTTTTCAAGTAGCGGCAGTCTACAAAAGTTGGGCCAAAAATCCTGAAGACGAGATAATTAATCCTTCTATAATTGGGGGAATAAATGTTCTAAAATGTGCACATAATGCTGGAGTCAAAAAAGTGATTTTTACATCAAGTACTGCAGCTGTTGGAAGAAGCGGGCCTAATGGTAAAGCCCTTACTGAAAAAGATTGGAATTTCAAATCTAAGCACCCTTACTCTTATGCTAAAACTGAAGCTGAAAAAAGAGCTTGGGATTTTTCACGTGAAATGGAACTTGATATGATTGTAATGAATCCTACTGCAGTTATTGGGCCCTATTTTCACCGACATACGCCAAGTACTTTTTTATTTGATAAAATTTTAAAGAATGAATTGCCTAGATTACCTCCACAAACCTTTGGTTATGTAGATGTAAGAGATGTCGCGTTAGCTCACATTCTTGCTTATGAAAATAAAAATGCAGAAGGCAGACACATTCTTTGTACAAAATGTTTAGATGGATTCGAATTAATGGATATAATAAAAAACGTAGACCCTGAAATTAAAGTACCAACTAAGATTGCTCCTATGTGGCAAGTAAGATTATATGCTAGATTTGAAACTACAAAATCGTGGTTTGGATATACTCCTGCAATCTCATCTGAAACTGTAAAGGAGTACATGGGAAAAATAACAAATTACGATTCTAGCAAGGCAAAAGATGTGCTTGGTTGGAATCCAATGGACATAGAGGATTCTGTCAGAGATACCTTAAATTGGATTAGACATAAATTAAATTAAGGATTTTTACAAACAAGCATTTTAGTATGTGTAGTAAAATTATTTACGCGTTCTTCACTTAATAATTCCAATCCGCATTTATCAATTATTTGTTTAAAATCAACATGCTTTCCAAGACCTAAACGCTTTCTGAAAGGATTCCAAAGAGTTCCTATGATTCCTTTTCTGTCTTTGTAGTGATTAACTATTGCTATCAAACCTGAAGATTTAGTAACCCTAACTATTTCTTTGAGAACTACTTCAGGATCTGCCACAACTGCAAGTGTGTGTGCAACGACACAATGGTCAAAATGATTAGTATCAAATTCAAGAACATGAGCATCCATTTGTTGAAAATTAATCTTAGCTGCAAATTCTCCTTTTTCTTGTCTTTTTCGTGCTTTTACTAACATCGGTTCACTATAATCTATAGCTTCTACTTTGACAAAATCAGGTACATGTGTTAATGAAATCCCAGTTCCCACACCTACTTCCAAAATCTTGTCTCCCTCTTTCAAGTTAAGAGAATTGTACATTTTCGAATGACCATCTGCAAAAGAAGGCGCCATAAGTCTATCATAAATTGGCGCATAAAGGCGATAAATGCCGTGTCTATGCTTTCTCTCACTATCTGTCATAATATCATTAGAAGTAATGGGTTTATACAGTTAACAGAACGTTATCGTGTTCTAACTTGCGATAACACATACCAAATCCCAATAAGTCCAACCAATAAAATTGCCCCTGAACCAAAACCTGGATCTGGACCAGTCCATGATGAAGGGTCTTGCAAAACTCCATCACCTTTAGTTGATACAAACCAAACAAAATATGTTGAAGATGAAGATGTCAGAAATATAAAAAAAGCTATAATATATTTTACATGGTTAGGTAATGTTTTTCCTGTTGCATAATATTCAAACATAGAATTACCAAAATACTTGTTTGTTAATGACCAGCGAAAAAGTCTTTCATTAGACAAGGAAAACAAAAATGCTGCAGGCACGGCCCAAGAGACAGTAGGCCAACCAGGAACCCATATTCCAATTATTGCAAATAATACAAAAATATAACCAACTGAAACAAAAATTTTGCTCTTTAATGGGCTGCTAGATACACAGTACTTTTCTACAATTTCATCTATTGTTTCCAATCTTTTAGAACTAGACATCTTTACAATACTTATATGAATTAGAGTGTCTCATTTAATACTATTTTTAGTCTCCCTAAATTTAAAAAAAAGAAAATAATTAAACTAAAATAACTATCTTCGTACCCTTAACTGATATGTTTTCATAGGTTATAAATATTTTGATAGAACAAGTCTCATAACAAATGTCAAAATCGTTTTCATATATCATAATTGTCTCTGTTTCTTCCCAAAAGTCTGATTGAGCCATTGATTCAAAAATAGTGCATTTAGCTGGACTTACAAGAATAGGATTAGAAAGTGCGGGAAATGTACTATTCTCTAAAGCTCCTATCAAAAATGACACATGCCGTTCCTCATCATCAACATTGTAATAACTTATAAATTGAATTTTATAATAATTATCATCTAATTTAATTACATATATTTTGTCTTCAGGCTCGACCCGGTGAGTGCTCAGTTTATAATCATACCAATCTAATCTTTCGTCACTAGTTTCTGTAAAATCTTTATTTGGAATACTTACAAGCTCTTCAAAACTTTTATCTTCAATAACAGTTCCTGTTGTATTTTCTGATAAATAAATGTCTGTTTTTGAAAATTTTAAATTAAAATTTGAAGAGTCACTCTCCATAAGATTAGACAAGTCAAGATGAGTAAAGTCATTTTCTGACGTGGCATCAATCATCACTGTAAATGTTACGCCATCTGAACTTAATTTGGGAGAAACTTTAGCTTTACCTATATCATTAGAGGT
>CAZVIT010000059.1:0-6222 GCA_964626865.1 uncultured archaeon
GGTTCCGATAATTCCAAGTGTGAACACTGTTAAGTGCCCTATTAATAAAATTAAAATTGAGAATATGACCATTATACCCTCCAAACCTATTAAGTTAAAAGCTATAAAATTTACAGTAAAGGCCAATCCATAATCACTAAGACCAATAGCTCCAATACGAGCATAGGAAATAACATTAGAAAATAACGTAGGAAATTCTAAAATTCCAACAATGCCCTCGCCCAATACTGCAAGTGTTAAACCAACTAGTAAAACTACTATTCCTAAAGATTTGGCAAATTCAGGTAACAAACCTACTACTGAAACCAGAGCAATAACACCACCCCAAAGAATCAAAAGGAATGACATTTTAGAATATAATGCATGTTTCAAATTATGATGTTTTAATTCATTAATGAAACCAAGAATAAAACCTAATGACACATGAATAAATCCAATTATCACTGAAGAAAGAAGCATCAATTGAGCTCCATATGGACTAAATTTGTGTATTGGCAACTGCCAAGGAGGATGAGGATTGTCGATTAAAGGAACATTGAAAGTAGGTCCGAAGTGTTCACCAAATACAAATGAGGTAAAACCTAGATAGTCACTTCCAATAAGATAAAATGTTTGTCCAAACGCTTCTGCAAAAACAAAAGTTCCAAAAAATAAAGTCCACAGACCAGCCATTCTGAGAATTTTACCAAGTGCTGCAATCTCATCTGAATAACCAAATTTAGTTATTATAAACTGACCAAATAAGATATACGCTAAACCATAACCTGCATCACCCACCATAAGGCCAAAAAATAGAGGATATGTCCAAAATATAATCGCTGTAGGTTCAAATTCCCAATGCTTAGGCGTGCTGTAAAGTTTGGTAAATAATTCAAAAGGTTTCATAACTTCTGGATTATCTAACTTTATTGGAGGTTCAAGGTCGCTTTTTTCACCAACCTCATAATATACATCTAACTTTTGCAAGGCTTGCTGAAGATCCGATACTGAATCTGCAGGGACCCAGCCATCTAAAACAAACATATTATCCGTTGTAGCTAATTTGAGAGGTAAACTTGACTTCTCTGACAATGCAGAATAATGCTCTTCACATGCTACCAGCCAATCTCCATGTCTAGTAGATATTGCTTGAATTTCATGATTTACTGCTTCTTTTTCACTATTCAATTTAGAAAGATTTGATTCTAATTGAGATTTAACTGTTGAAGGCATACCTGAAACTAAGGGCACATCTATTGAACGAAAACCTTGGTCTAAAAGAACACTTTCAACTTCTTCAGATGAGTTTAAAGCAACAAAAACTACAGTGATATCATTAGATTTTATAATTTCTACATCTTCCATCTTATTCAATAGACTCAAATCTGAATCTTCAGGAATATTACCTGCAAATACCTGCATACTTGAATAGCCACTTAATAAATCTAAATTCAAATCAATATCTTCAAAATAACTTACTTGCTCTAATTGAGAGTCCACCTCTTCAATTTGCCTATCAAAATCTCTTTGCTTATCATTCAATTTATGTGCCTGAGAAGCTATATTATCAATTTCACTAATTTCTTTCTCAATATCTGAAACTAATTTTGGACTTGTAGGTGGGGAAGTTGAAACTTCTAGCAACTTAATAACTGAACGTATTTTTACTAACAACTCTGATGTCTGTGCACCATAACTCAACGAAGCCCCAATCTTAAACCCATCATCCTCATTGTTATAATCAATTAAATGAATTAATTGATGCTTATCTAACAAATTAGATAAATCTGATAAATTTTGTTTGTGACCACTTATGGTCATCCTCGACATGTCTTCAGACTTAAGCATTAAGACAAACTCTCCAAGAAAGTATCCACAAATTTTTGAGAAGCATTATCAATTCTGCCTTCTGCTTTATCCTTCATACCTAAATTATCTTTCTCGCCATCCTTTAGAATCTTTGTTTTCAATTTATCGATTTCTTCCATGGCTGTTTTAATCTCTTTTTTAGATTTCTTTTCAGCTGATTTTCTTTCTTTGGAGATTAATTCTTCTTGATCCAGAGGTATCCTATTCATAACTAAATTCTGTTCTTGTTCCGCCTTCTCAATCTCACTACTAGCAGACGCTTCTGCCTTCTTAATCTTCTCTAATAAATCGGTTCGGGACATGACTCAATAAATAGTACATTTACAGGTTAATAGGTCTATAAAAGAATACGTCCGAAAATAGTCAGTTTTAGAGACATTACTTGGTACCATGAAACATTAAATCCCCTACTCTGGTAGCAAAATAATTGGGCCCGTAGCTTAGCCTGGTTGGAGCACCCGGCTGATAACCGGGAGGCCACCGGTTCAAATCCGGTCGGGCCCACCAACATTTTCCAAAACTATTTGATTAAATATTGAGATAACTTTTCTCTATCTTCATCTTCAATTCTAATCTTATCCTTTGACACATAATTTACCATTACTACAACACTGTCTGCCTTAGCTACTAATCTATCTTCAGTTTGGCTGAAAAGTTCATGCCCAATACCCATTGAAGAATTACCAATATGGGTCAAATAAGTTACTATTTTCACTTCATCAGGATATTTCACAGGATGCTTATAGTCCATATTAAAATTAGCTAAAATTGGACCTACGCCACCTTTTTCCAAAATTTCTTCCATATTGCCAATTTCATAATTCCATATTCTTCTAAAAAGTTCAATCCTAGAAGTTTCACACCATTTTAGATATATTATATTATTGACATGACCAAATCCATCCATATCTCCCCATAAAACTGAGGCATTAGTTATAATTGACTTGAAATCACTCATCGTAAAATATATACTGAACATTTACTATATAAATGTTTCATAAATTCCATCATTTTCCTTACTTTTATATAGAGATACAATTAATGAATAATATGCATGGCCTAAGTCAGAGTGACAAAATAAAGTCTGAAAAAGAAATTAAAATACTTACGCAATTAGGACTATCAAAAAGTGAAGCTCAAGTTTACCATGTACTTCTTGTATCTAAAGAATCTACTGTTGGAAAAATCAGCAGATCTATAAACTTCTCACGAGCTAAAATCTATGGAATAATTGATAATTTATTGGCTGATGGAATAGTAGTGGAAGGAAATAAACATCCTAAAACTTATTTTCCAGTTGATCCCAAAGAGATATCCAATCGCAAGTTAAAAAATATGCAGAAAGCATCTGAATTAGTAGATAAAGAATTAGCACCACTATTCAAATCAAAACCTGTAGATTATTTAGAAACATTAACTGTAAAAGATATGGACATCTTTTCACAAATTGTTGACATGTGTGAAAGAGCTAATGAAACAATAGATGTTATAACTGCAATACTCCCTTCAGAGATGCCCAGAAATGTATGTAAAGCATTTTCTGACGCAAGTGGTAGAGGAATCAAAGTAAGGATGCTCTTTCCCGATAAAAAAACAAATTTAGATTTAAGTCGATTAGAAGGATATTTTGAGGTTAAATTGGCAAAATCAATCCCTGATGCAGGAATAATTTTAATTGATGATAATGAATTTTGTGTTGGTGGATTAGACGTTCCTGAATCTAAAAATACACTTATTGGCATGTGGATGAATCAACCTGAATTAGCTAGGCTTGCTAAATTGATATTTAATAATCTTTATGATTCCTCAGAATCATATGAGAGCTAATATTAATCAAAAACCAGGTATCGTTCCGAATGCAACATAATAGATAATTGCAGCAATCCCGTAAAAGAAAATAAAAATCTTCAAGTATCTCATAACTATTCTAAAAATAAATCCTCCAGTAGATATGTTGTCTTTGGGCTCATCATCTGCATGTGCAAAAGGATCCTTGTCTCTAACATCTAGTCTTGCCATAATAGGCTATAGTCTTGCTAAATTAAAGATATCTATCTGAGACAACTAATATTAATTGAGCCTTAATAAACAAATTATGAGTTCTCATCCAAACAATGAACCTATTCTAGGTTATGAACCCAAAAGTGATGAAAAAGAAGCTTTGATTCAAGAATTGAATAGGCAGATGGGAGAAGTTGTCGAAATTCCATGTATTGTTAATGGAGAAAAAATTTACACTAATAATACTGTAAATCAAGTTATACCTCATAATCATAAACATATTCTTGCAAAAGTACATCTTGCTGGCAAGAAAGAAATTGTGAAGGCATGCCAATCTGCAATAAATGCCCAAAATGATTGGATTAATCTTGGAATGGATAAACGAGCAGCAATATTTGAAAAATGTGCTAAACTCCTTGCCGGTAAGTGGAGAATGAAAATAAATGCAGCTACAATGCTTAATCAAAGTAAGACTGCTTTTCAAGCTGAAATTGATGCTGCCTGTGAATTAATCGACTTCTGGAACTTTAATGCTTATTATGCAAGAGAATTCCATGAACAATATCAACCTTTAGTTTCACCTGAAGGAAACATTAATACAACAGAAATAAGACCTCTTGAAGGATTTGTATTAGCCATAACTCCATTCAATTTCACTAGCATAGCAGCTAACCTTCCAAGTGCTCCAGCTATTGTTGGATGTACTGCCTTATGGAAACCAAGCCGCAATTCTTATCATTCTAATTATTTGTTAATGGAATTGATGATGGAAGCTGGATTACCTGCTGGAGTCATCAACTTCCTTCCTGGATCAGGTTCAGAAATAACTGATGTTTGTTTGTCTAATCCTGATTTCGCAGGATTGCATTTTACTGGATCTACTGCAGTATTCCAGGGAATCTGGCAACGCATAGCTGAAGCTTTACCTAATTTGAGAAGTTATCCAAGAATTGTTGGTGAAACAGGAGGGAAGGATTTCGTTGTAGCTCATCCTGATTGCGACAAAAAAGGACTTTTAGTTGCGCTTTTACGAGGAGCTTTTGAGTATCAAGGGCAAAAATGCTCTGCTGCAAGCAGAGCTTACGTTCCTAATTCTGTGTGGCAAAGTATGGGAGATAATTTGGTTGAAGAAGTAGGGAAAATAAAAATGGGAGATGCCGCTGATTTTTCCAATTTTATGACTGCGGTTATTGATGATAGGGCTTTTGATAAAATAAAAGGATACATTGGCAGAGCAACAAATGACTCTGATTGTGAAGTGATAACTGGTGGAAAATGTGATAAGAAGACTGGATGGTTCATTGAACCTACTATCATTTTGACTAAGAATCCTAATTCAGAAACTATGGTCGAAGAAATATTTGGACCTGTCTTAACCATTTATGTCTATGAAGACAATGAATTTGATAACGTCCTTGATTTATGTGATAAAGCTTCACCTTATGCATTAACTGGGTCTATATTCTCTAGTAATGAAAAAAATATTGAAAAAGCATACAATAAATTAAGATTCACAGCTGGGAATTTTTACATTAATGACAAGCCTACTGGCGCTGTTGTTGCTCAACAACCATTTGGAGGGGCAAGAGCCTCAGGCACGAATGATAAAGCAGGAGGACCTCTTAATTTGTTAAGATGGATTTCCCCAAGATCTGTTAAAAGAAATAATCTCAAAATCCATGATTGGAAATATCCTTTTATGGGTGAAAACTAGATTAAAACTACCGAAATCAAAGAAATAACCTCTTTCATTCTTTTGCAAACTAGGATAGATTAAACATACTTGCTAATTATTCAAAAAGTATATAAATATTAAAATATTTATTACTCTTCTTCTGAATCATCAGAAGCATCTTCTTCCGAATCTTCATCGGTGGTTGTAGCCATACTTGGTTCAGACTCCTCAGAACCGCTAGGCATGTCATCCATTCCTAAACCCATATCTCCACCTTGATTATTTTGATAGTATACATAGAATCCACCCATCAAACTGACTAATGCAACTCCGATAAGTGCCATTGGAATTGTCTTAGCTGATTTTAATGCTGAACTTGTATCTTCAATTGTTTTCTTAGCATCTGCTTTTTCTGAATCAGAATAACCACCTTTCAGGGTCATTATTGTGAAGTAAGAAGGATCTTGACCTTCCATTCTTAATGGACTTCCAGGTAAGTAAGTGTATGCAAATTCTGTAGTCCACCTTGATGCTGAACTAGCCAATTTTTGTGCATCTGTATATTCCACTTCAATAGATTGTGCAACAGTCTCTGAACCCCATGGGAAAAGAATGGATACAAGAATTGTAAAATCCTGATCTAGTACAGTTCCTGTAATTGGATCAACCCAAACATTTTCTTCATAATCCATGTACAT
>CAZVIT010000060.1:0-6163 GCA_964626865.1 uncultured archaeon
ATCTAAAGTATAAGGTTCACCCTTATAATTTGTGATTTTTCCACCTGCTTCTTCTAGTATAGCTATCCCACCAGCCATGTCCCACGATTTTGCCCCTGAAACAATATAGCCTTCCAATCTGCCTGCTGCAATATATGCCATAGTTAATGCAGCCATTCCCAATTTCCTTGCTGACTGAATC
The DNA here is from genome assembly GCA_964626865.1 of uncultured archaeon. Classification (GTDB taxonomy): domain Archaea; phylum Thermoplasmatota; class Poseidoniia; order MGIII; family CG-Epi1; genus CG-Epi1. The sequence goes on from CAZVIT010000060.1 coordinate 182, forward strand.
TCTTTTTCTAATGCTATAAAATTACGACCCATTTCTTGGAAATATTCATCGTCTCGAATATAAGGAAGTCCTGAAGCTACAATAGCTTGCTTCATATTCCTAACATTTGAAACATGTAAACGCTTAGGTTCACCTTTATTGTACAAATCATTCAGAAAAGCCCCATTTCCTTTAGTTGCGTAAAATAATTCCTTACGTATTGGATCTGCAATAACTCCAACCAAAACTTCATCTCCTTGGCACAAACCAATAGAAGGGCCAAATAAGGGAAATGAATGTGAAAAATTGATAGTGCCATCTAAAGGATCTACTATCCATACTTTTTCACCTGGAAAACTAGTTCCTTCTTCTGCAATTATTCCATAATCTGGCGTTTCTTCCCTTAAAATCTTACTTATTGCTTCCTCACACTTGAAGTCAACTTCAGTTACAACATCAATGTCGGATTTGAAATCTAATTGTTTAAAATTGCCATAACTTTCAGCTATTATTTCTGAGGCTCGGACAGCTGCTTTAATTGCAACTTCTAAATCATTTACTTGCAAAGAAACTCAACTACTCCCTCAAACAGAGGCCTACCGTCGCCAGGACCGTCTGGATTAACACCTGATGAAGTCCAATCTGTATGCTGCCATCCATGAAAAACACGCTCTGGATGAGGCATCATTCCTAAAACATTTCCTTTAGAATTTGTAATCCCTGCAATATCATTAGGTGCACCATTTGGATTCCAAGGATAACCTGATTCAAAAGACCCTTCTGAGTTACAATATCTAAAAGCTACTTGATTATTACTTTCAATTTCTTCTAATTTATCTTTTTCTAAGATTAATTTGCCTTCTGCGTGAGCATTAGGTATTGCTAAAACCTGATTCGTATCATATTTATCTAAGAAAAAACTCTTATTTGATGAATTTACCTTGAGATTAACATGTCTTGCCTCAAACCTATTTGAATCATTAGTATGCAAAACGGCATCAGGTATTTTTGTAGTTCCTGCATCTGAACCTGGCAAAGCTCCTAACTCTACCAAAATCTGAAAACCATTACAGATTCCTAAAACGGGTTTTCCTGAACTTATGAAATCATCAATTTGTGTTTTGAGACCTGATTTCATTCTTGATGCAAAAATAGCTCCTGCTCTAACATAGTCTCCTGAGCTAAAACCACCTGGAAAATATAATGCATCATAGTCACTTAAATTACGGCAATTTGAAGGTTCAACCTCTCCTACTAATTGCTTAAGATGAACCTTCTCAACATCGCATCCCAATGAGGTAAAAGCTTGTGCTGATTCATCTTCACAATTGGTTCCTTCAATACGGATAACACCCACTCGTGAATCCTGTGGATTAGACATTATTTCACCATTAGAAATGGGATTAAAACTTTGACCTATTGAATTTATTCGTAAACCCAAGACTGGCTGTCTTGTGTCCATTCATTCAAGCCTTCAGGGAACCATAAACCAAGCTCAAATTCTGCAGTTTCTGCTGCATCTGAGCCATGAATAATATTGAAACCTATATCCATTCCAAAATCTCCTCGGATTGTGCCTGGTCCAGCTTCCCTACCATTTGTAGGGCCAATTAAATTACGTGAAACGCTTATTGCATCGGTACCTGACCAAGCCATACAAATTACAGGTCCGCTTGTAATAAATTTTATCAAACCTGCAAAGAAAGGTTTGTCCGAATGTACTTCATAATGCTTCTTTGCTATTTCTTCTGAGGGAATTGTTTGCTTTAATCCAACTAATTGTAAACCTTTCTGCTCAAAACGACGAATAATTTCTCCAACTAATCCTCGTTGGACACCATCTGGTTTGACCATTACGTAAGTAGTTTCTTTACTCATTAATCTCTCTTCTTTCTTGCAGTATCTGTCCAACGCGTACGTGCTGGAACTCTACCTAAATCTATGTAATTCTTTTTGGCTTTAGAATTGATAAAATATAGAACTTGACCTGTTTTTTTCACATACATCATGCCAGTTCCTGGTGGAATAGGCTTTCCTGTAAATGAACATTTTTTAGTTTCGACCATTTCTATCTCCTATCTAATGCTTTAGCTTCTCTAGAGGAATCCATCAATAATAACTGATCACCAATATCTACAGGACCTAAAACATTGCGCCTAATAATACGGCCACGATCATCACCATCAAGTACTCGAACTTTTACAGAAGTGGCTTCACCTCTCATTCCAGTACGCCCGAGTATTTCTACGATTTGTGCAGGAATTCCGTCCATTTTATTACTTCTTAGCTACTTGAATAGCCTTAACGACTTCTTCTAAAGCGCCTTTTTTCTTTCCAATTTCAGTTATTGCAATTGCTGCAGTAGTTACTTTCAAACCTGCTGCTTTACCAAGTTCATCTCTAGATGGTACGTATGTGTAAGGGATTTGTTTTTCCTCACAAAGCATTGGTAAGTGTGCAAGAATTTCAGGAGGTTCGACATCAAGAGCCATTATGACTAGTTTAGCTTGACCTCTCTCAATAATCTTAGTGACTTCATTAGAACCTTTTCTAACTTTACCACCATCTCTTGCAGTCTCAGTTGCAAGGTACGCTTTCTCTGATAACTCCGATGGAGCCTCATATGTTACAAATAACGGGTTTGCCATTTTTTTACCTCTTTCAGACGTTCGTCTTCATTAATCACGGGTTAAACGCGAGTTGTTCGCTACGAAAGGGGGGCTATTTAATACATGCTCGAAATAGAGAATAAATGGGCTTAACTGTCTACACTACAGCACCTGATGAAAAAACGGCTGAAGCTCTTGCTGAAGAGATTGTTGTTGCTAAACTAGGTGCATGCTGTAATTTTTGGCCAATAAAGACTATTTATTCATGGGAAGGAAAATTAAAGAAGGATACTGAGCACATAATATTAATCAAAACATCGAAAACGAAATATGAAGAATTAGAAAAGTATATCGTTAAAAACCACCCTTACTCCATGCCAGCTGTGGTTTCATTACCTTGGGATGATGCACACAAACCTTTCAAAGATTGGGTAAACAATGATGAATGAATATGACGTGATAGTCTGTGGAGGTGGACCTGCAGGATCAACTACAGCATTTTATGCGGCAAAAGCCGGAATGAAGGTTTTACTGTTAGATAAATCAAAGTTTCCAAGAGACAAAGCGTGTGGAGGTTTATTGACGGCTAGACTTTTCGATGAATTGCCTGAATTAGAAAAATACATTAAACCAATAATTGAATGTCCATCCCGTGATGTTAACCTTTACTCTCCCTCAATGAAATACCGAATAGACTATGAATTTCCCGTAGGAACTCCCTGGAATATTACAAGAGAAGTATTTGATAATGCAGTTTTGGAAGCTGCAAGAGATGTAGGGGCCGAGGTTATGACTCAAACTCGAATTAAAGATTATGAATTTAATGGTGGAGTTACTGTAAAAACTTCAAATGGTGATTTCAAGGGAAAAATGGTTGTTGGAGCTACAGGTCCAGCAGACAAATTGGCTTCTATGATTAGAGAAAAAAGAAATCTAAAACCATGGACTGATAATCAAATGGGAACTGCATTAATGTGGGAACCACATGTTGGAAAAGAATTTATTGAAAAAGCATACAGTGAAAATAAATCATTACTTGTTCATTTCAAACCCGGTGGAATTGAAGGATATGGCTGGGTTTTTCCTAAAAAAGAAATATTGAATATTGGTTTTGGAGGTTACAATAGAACAATAAAATCAATAAAGATCAAAGAAATATGGACAGATTATATTAATTTATTGAAAAAAGATGGCTATTTTCCAAAAGACCAAGACGTTCCACCTGTGAAAGGTGCACCACTTCCTCTTGATGGGCCAATAAAGGCTACAACTATGGATTATACACTACTCGTAGGTGACTCTGCGGGAATGGTATCACCATTATCTGGTGAAGGAATATACTACGGAATGCATGCAGGTAAGATTGCTGTTGATACAATCAAGAAAGCATTGGAAACTGAAGATTTTTCACAAAAACATTTAGATCAATATCACCGTGATTGGAACAATGTATTTGGTAAAGAATTAAGAGATTTATCCTTCTTTGCACTTATGGCCCTGAAATTACCTGAGAGAATGGTTTATTATGGTTATCATGACGACAAACTTTGTGAAATATTTGCAGATTTATTCCTAGGTGTAACTCCTGGCGGATTGGGAAAACGAAAACCTATCACTAGATCTATATACAACTTCTTTAGACACCCTTACTTCCTAAGATTTTTTAGTTCTTAAGAGACATTATCCTTCTATTTGAAGTCAGATATCTTCCGAATTTATCTATTCCTTCTTGGATTAACGCAGGTGCATGATTCTTCTGATAATTTTCTAGAGATTCACGGCTATCTAACTGATATCTAATTGACCAGTGTGCTTTATCATCATCTGAATCACAAACAAACCAGTCAGCTTTCTGAAATCCTTCAATATCCAATATTTGTTCTATGTGGGGTCCTAGCCACTCCGCATATTCATCAGCTGCGATAGCATCAATATGCAGATTTACCTCGTAAACTATCATATTACGAGGCAATCGTTTTCTTATTTATTACTTTACTAATCCTTTCTAGTTCTACTAGCAACTAAAGCTATAGCTGCAAGTGAAAGTAAAATTGGAGAACTAGGCAATGGATTTTCATCATCGTCAAGCTCTTCAACATTAAGAGAACCAAGGCCTGTAATTTTATAGGATTTCAACCGCATTTCCATAGTTTTGGAATTTTCCTCATAATCTATCGAAGCGATAGGTAAACCTTGACCGTTAATATATGTCAATGTGTAATTCCCAGAAGATTCACCTTCATCAATTTCCTTAATTTCTAGGACATCGAAAGTTCCTGCTGGCGTATCCATAGATAATTCTCTTAGTACTTCACTATTTGTAGTTACAGTTTCTTCCTCATCAATTTCATCATGCTCCCATTCACAATCATCTGTGCTGTCCTTATCACACATTCTTTCCTTACTTGTACCTGTTTCTTTCTTAGTTACTGACTCTGTCCAAGTACTACCTACTTTAATCTCATCCGGCGTTCCGCCTGTAGACTCAAGAACCTCAGTAGATGTTCGTTCAATAGATGAAGACCAAATATTTGTCTGGTCCTCAAAGGTATTGATTGTCATATTAAAATTCATTATCATGTTTGCTGAATTTTCAATATCCGTTGTATTAGTAGAAAAAATATCACCTATAGATGTGGATTCAACTTTCATAAAAGTATGGATAGTCACAATGTCTTCTAGACCGTCACCATCATCATTAAGATCATCAAAATAAAGGGTGAATTCTTCATCCCATGTCATTCTCGTAGCTATAAAATCTACAGGTTCTCCCTCAAACATTGTTTCTCCTTTAGATGTTACCTCCATACGCATAGCACTTGTTTTATAATCTGAATATCGCAAATATTTTTCTTCATCTATAGCTTTGCCTAAATTACTAGGCAAATCAATTATTTCCATTAGAAGATAATCTCCTACTTCTGGTTCTGCCGAAACGGTGGCTTTTGAAATAACCACTTCAGAAGTCCCTTGGCCTGCTAAAAATAAAGAGCAAATCAGTAATGCTATGACTTTCCTCATAATCTAAACATACATTCGGATTATAAATCATTTTAGTCTCCTACCTTTGGCTAGAAAATGGCCGATATAATCCCTGAATTTATCAAAACCTTCAGGAGCGAAACCTCACAGAAGGATACTGAACACATAATATTCCATGGATGCTGGGACTGGCATTCTTCGGTTCATGGTCACTGGGCGTTGCTGGAAAGTGCTCATTTAGTGAGGGACAAAGAAAACTTGGAGTGGGTCACAGAAAGGTTACAAAGTAAGAATATGGAAGAAGAATTGCAGTACCTAAGAGATCATCCTGAATTCGAAATGCCTTACGGTCGTGCCTGGTATCTTCGACTTATGATGCGATTGGAGCAAATAACTGGATTTGGAGATTACA
>CAZVIT010000061.1:0-5941 GCA_964626865.1 uncultured archaeon
GCATCAGAACCTCTTCCAGGTTCAGATAAACCAAATACAAACATCCTTTTCCCAGCTGCTAAATCGGGAAGATGCGCTTCCTTTTGTGATTCTGTACCGAATAACTGTAATGGTTTAGCACCTAATGACATAGCTGCACCTGGTGTTATGGCCAATGATTGTGAATGATAGCCTAAAGCCAGTCCCATCAAAATTAAATCTAATTGATTTCCTCCCTGACCTCCATATTTATCTGAAACTGTAACTCCAAACAAACCCATTTGGCCCATTTCTTCAATAATATCTTCTGGAATCAATTCATGGTTACGTTCCCAATTTAGATAATTAGGTTCTATTCTCTCTTCAGCAAACTCGCAAACTGCCTTGTAAAAAGTCATTGAATCTGAAGATACTAATCTTTCCAAATAGTGATCTATACGACGTTCCATAATGTTCCCACTAGGTATACATTAAAGTGGTTATCGTGACCTTCCAATTGCTCCACGTGGAGGCTCTGGCTCGTAATCGATTTGTAATTCAGGTGGCCATTCTCTAGGATCGTCATCCACTTTTTGAAGAATAATATAGCCAATAATCATAATTATGAAAAGGAAACCAATAGCAGCAGGCCTTCCAAAACCTAATTCATCAACAATAATTGCCCAAGACAAAGGCCCTATAATTGTTGCAAAACGTCCAACCATACTGTATAGGCCATAAAATTGACCAATGTAACGAGGTGGCGTTAGAACTAACATATATGGTCTATCAGCACACCAAGTACCACCTAATGCTATACCTGCTAAAAATGGCGCAATCCAGATCATCCAGGTTGGCAATCCTAACCAAACAGTTGAAATAAGTAAACTAAATGTAGCAAACCAAACCCATAACACCATATTCAATGTAGTTTTAGGACCTATAATATCTACCAAATATCCCCAAATAAATCCACTTACTATAGAAGAAAATACACCAATCATAGTGTAAACTGCTATCTGAGTGTCTGTCATTCCAAACTCTTCGGAAACATAAATTGCTGCAAACGTGATTGAGGTATTTGCCGCATCTGTGTAAAACACACGGCCTACTAAAAATCTAGAAAGTCCTGGGAAATTACCAAGCATAGATAATGTACCCTTTAGTTGAACGAAGGTTCCTGATGCTGCATTAAGAATGGATCCTTCTCTGAAAAGTGGAGATGATTTAGTATTGAAAGAAGAAAATGCGCATACCAATGTAAAAAAGAATGAAATATACCTGATTGGACTATCAATTAACCACGTGTTAAGTCCAAGAAGAATAGCCATTAGAATCATTAAACTAGGCCAAAAATTATCTTCAGGCGTCTCTTTAACAAAAATGAAACAAGGTATTGCAAATATTAAAAATAACATAGCTGTTATTTGAAATACTGCTTGATACGGGAAACCCAAAACGCTAGTAATGTACAATGCAGACAAAATTCCTATAAGTGAACCGACATAACCCACACCTATACCTATACCTCCAATTCTGCCTTTATTTCCTGGAGTAGAAATTGTAGCTAGAGTTGAGTCATAAAATATAAGTCCTGCTTGATAGAAATAATTAGCTATTACGAAGAAAATTAATGAAACTGTTAAAATCGTACTTTTACTCCAACCATCTTTTTGATATCCCAACATGGCTGTAAAAGCTACACAAAGAAGTGTCGTAACAAAAAGGAAAGGCATTCTACGCCTTGCCTGATCAGAAAGAGCTCCAATAAGGGGAGCTGTAAGAAACACCAAAGCCATTGATATAGCATTGGCATATCCATAATCTGAATCAGTTCCACCTACATCATCACTAACAACCCAAAGACCAAAATAAAATGAAACTATGAGAACTGAAAATATTGTATTGCCCAAGTCATAAAATGCCCAGGAAATAATACTAAACATTGAAGCTTTTGTTGTTATTGGCTCTCTTGGTTTCTTAGCCTTTTCCCTAAAATCCTTTATCGATTTATTAGCTTTTTTGATAAAATTCTTTGCTCGACCCATCCAAACTACTCGTCAATAGTTCCTTCGGAATTAAGAGAAGCTTGAATCTCCCGTAAACGCTTATCTTCTGCCCGAGCGTCTGCATGACCTGCCTCTACATCAACCATAAACAACAGAATTAATCCAATAAACAATAAGACTGCAATACTGAGAATTCCTACACGGCTATCATACATAACTGCCATGAAGAAGTAGAGTGTAGGTCCGATAAATGCTGCAACCTTACCAAAAAATCCAAAGAAACCAAAGAATTCAGTACTACGTGTTTCAGGTATAATTTGTCCAAATATACTACGAGATAAACCTTGGGAACCGCCAAGCAGTGTCCCCATCATGGTTCCTAAAAGTAAAAACTGTAAAAATACAGTCATGCCTAATGGGGCCCAAATATTATCTCGAACCCATATTGGTATAAAATCGATAGAACCGTCTCCAAGGTTCGTAGGATGGTCTACACCTACATTATTTTTTCCATCTAAAGGGCCACCTAATACACTAGCACTAAAGCGAGTGTCATCTATTGAAACCAAAAAGGCCTCAATATCTGAATTCTCAATATCTGTCAAATTCTTTGTGAAATTCACCCACTCATCATCTACTGTATCTCCATAATTCCAGGATTGTGTCTTAGTCTTAGTACTATATTCTAATGGAAGTAAATGCTTCCAATCTTCTGCCCAAGTCTGTTCATCAAACTCCTCATCCCCATAATCCAGTTTCTGTGCAATCTCGGGAGTATAATAATCAACATGAACATCGTAAAATTCTTCAGATTCATTCCACTCGTAGAGAATAAAATATTCATCATGTTCTTCTAATTCAAGAGGGACAAAAGCAAGTGCAGCAAAACAAAGAATCACCCAACCAATAATAGAAACTGTAAGTGCTTTCTTAGTTCCAACTTTATCTGCAAATTTTGTAAAAGCTACTGCCGAAGGTGCTGCAATAAATTGTATTGCTAAAATTGTAATTATCAATTCAGTAGTTGTAACACCAAGGACTGTTGTCCCAAAGACACCGCCTAAAGCTGTAACTGTATTTATACCATCTATGAAAAAGAAATAAGCTAACATATACAAAAATAAATTTGGAAATTTTCTTATATCTCTTAACGTCTGTGTCACTTCACTTACTGCAAATTTTGCAGCTTTTCTAAACTTCATTGATTCCATTTCATTTTCTATAGGAGGTTCAGGAACCCACATAAAAGTCAATAGAGCAAAACCATACCACCATATTCCTGCTGTAGCCATACAGAAAGGTATTACTGATGCTCCAAGAGTCAAAAATAGCCCCATATGAATCAAAAGAAGAATACCTCCCCCTAAGTATCCATAAGCAAATGCTCGGTTTGAAATATCATCCATTTCATTTTCTTTGCCTAAATGAGGTAAAAGAGAATTATAGAAAACTCCAGCTCCATTAAGACCAATATTAGCCAAGAGAAACATTACCATTAACCAAATCCAAGAAGCATTACCAAAAAATGGTGCAAAAGCTAAAAGGAAAGTTGCCCCAGCACCAACATAAGTCATAATTTTCAACCATTTGATTTTTATCAAACGCCTATCTGCTATAACTCCAAAAGGAGGGCTAACTATTGCAACAACCAATGTAGCAATAGCTACAGTTAGAGACCATACTGCATCCCCTGTCATTGTTATAGATCCAAGAGTTGCAGTTAGACCATTAGCCTCAAGAAACAGATATGCGTACCAAGCCGGAAGTAATGCAACTGTAACACTGGTTTCAAAAGCAGATTTACCCCAATCATAGAAACCATATCCACTGATTGCCTTTTCTTTATCATCTGGAAGATCTTGTAATTTTGAACCTAAACTAAATAACCTAGAAATGGGGTCTGCCATAATTATTCATAAAACCCCACTTAAATATAGATAACCTGTATGTTTCTATAATAAAAACACAACTATTTATTCCATTCAAGAGCCTTATTCAAGAAATTCTGAAATATCTCTGCACCAAACTCTGTGTTTTCAACTTCAGGATGATATTGAACACCAGCATATGGAAGTGTTTCGTGTTGCATTACTTGAACCTGACAAGCATCCGAAGAGGCCATAATTCTAAATCCTTGAGGCATTTCATGTATTTCATCATTATGAGACTCCCAAACATTAAACTCTTTCGGAAATCCTTTCAGTATCCATCCTTCTTCAATGAGTGAAACTAAAGAAGAACCAAATTCAGGTATTGTTGCTGGCCCTGCCTGACCTTGAAAATGAGTGGCCATGTATTGATGCCCTACACAAATACCCAATATAGGCCATTTTTCTAAACCTAAATATTCTGATATTAAACCTAAGGCCTCTGATTCACTTTCAATTCTTGGAGCTCCACCTGACAAAACTAAAGCTTGAAACCTATCTAATTCTTCAATTGGAGTCACGTTAGAAATAATTTCTGCTCTACAGCCCAAATAATTTAGAACACGATATTCTCTGTGTGTCCACTGCCCACCATTATCTACTACTGCAATTGGAAAATTTTCATAAGACATATTATATTTCAGGAATCTCCCTCTTTAATCTTTCCAATCTGTCCTCCCTTTCTCTTGAAAACTTGTCTATTGCTTCCATAACCCATCTAGGACTTAAATGTGCTTCATCAATAATTTGCTCGAGACTTCCACCTGTTCTCCATCTATTATCCCAATCTGGTGATAAAGAATATTCTGACACTATTCTATTGGATATCCAATTTTTCATAACGCTCAACCCTGTATTAGTAATAATCATTGAATCCGCCCATTCTCGACTAGTTATAATCGAGGATTTATATTCAGAAGTTTGCATGTCAAATAATTCCCAGGATATTGCTGAAATAATTTTTACATTAAATTTTGAACTAATCTCATCAAGAATAGAAACTACTGTATTAGTAGAGCTTGTACCTCTTACAATAACTACACCATCATGAGGTCTTTCGTCATAATCTCTTATCAAATATGCACCTTTAGACGCATCAAAATGGCTAGCCATCCCTAACTTTTCTCTATCAGGAACCTCAATTGCAGGTCGGGTTAAATGAAGTGCAACTATTGGAACATCTGTCGAAAAAGCAGCTGCCAAGGCTGGTGCAACATCATTATGCTCCCAAGGATGAATGTTAATTATGTGGCCTTTAGGGAAAAGTTGAGTTACTCCTGGTGCAAAAATACCAAAATGAGTTCGACTATCTTCTGCAGTTTCAGGTCCTGAATGCCCTGCTATCCATAACAACTTACCAACCTTTATTTGTGAATCTTGAGCAACTTGACTAAAAAGACGAATAGGGCCATATTTTAGATAACTAAAAGAACCATATGTACTAAATGAACCGATAAAACCATTAAAAGAATCTAGAGTATCTGAATTAAAATTAACTGTAGACAAACCGGCCATCATACCTGAATTTGCAAATTCAGTTATTCCCTGTGGCATGAGTGGTGATGAAGTGTTAGTTTCTTTACTATACATTCCCATATCATCCATATTTCCCCAACCTTTAGAAAAACCTGAAATGTTTGTAGAATCTGCTAAATCTGCAGACATTGCAACAAAAAGAGGACGATTGTAATTTTTCCTAGAATATGAATTGAGCCAAGAAGCCACTTTAGAGAAACCCACTCTATTTGGAACTTTATCTCCTGGTTTTGCAAATAAATCGGAAGGATAATTAGAAAAATTGAATAATTCCTTGTCATCAAGAGGATTATTTTGCTTAACCATACAAGAATCAATCTCGTCTGGCACTGAATCTCCTAATTCAACCAAACGATCGGCTAAATAGTCAACTAATTCCTGATTATTATGTAAAACTGAGAATACAGTTTCCAAATAAGAAGCTCCCTGCTTTACCTGTTCATCCCTAGATGATGCTGCTTCCTCACCAAAATTGCTAAACTCTATTCCATATTTAGATGCAAAATCTTC
>CAZVIT010000062.1:0-5801 GCA_964626865.1 uncultured archaeon
GCAATTTTGCATCATGTTTGTTAAGCAAATCAACTAACTCATTGATATTAAAATTCTTCAATGGAAATATCTTAGCACCTTTTTTCCCCTCTTCGTCCTGAATTTGTTCCTCTCTCCAAGTTGGTGCATAAAGTATGATTTTGTCATCAGGGGCGCTTTTGGCTTGTTTAAGCAAAATATCCGTTCGCGGAGTGCCTGTTAACCAATAATTAGAAGATGATGAACCAAATGCTTGGTGCGAAATTTTCTTTTCAAATGGTGATGAAACTATAAGCGCGCTATACTCCTTCATTGGGACTGATACTTGCTTCAAATGAGTGCCGTGCCATAAATTGACTATTAATTTTTGTGAGGGATTAAGAGGCCAGGGTCTAACATCTCCTTTACCGTGTGTCAAAAAAATAACTCGTGATCTCAAAAATATCCAAAATCCTGTGAAAGTATATGAATTAATGATACGACCTGGAAAACGGGAATTTAATTCTGAATACAAAGCACGGGTATGTACTAAGAAATAGGAATCATACTGAGATTGCTTGAGAGCGTGCTCAAACAAAAAGGCGCTGTTGCCAGCAAATTTACCATTACCTCCTGAAAAAATCAACAAATTAGGTTTATTGGGAATTATGGCATCAATTAATGACCACAAGACAAAAAACATCTTTGAAAAGAAAAGTGATATTTTTTCTCTCCAATTTACTGATTTAATATTATCCATTTTACCGCTCATTAATCAAGCCTCAAATAAAAGTAACTTAAAACATATTTAAGTCAAAGAAGTTATCTAGAAATATGATTTGGGAGATAATAAGAAAATATAATTTTAAGTAGCTTGTATAAAATAATAAAAAAGTATGAATAAAGAATACTGGGAAACATTTTATGCTCAAAACTCAGAGCCGTTTAAACCATCTTCTTTTGCAAATTTCTGTCTAAAGTATATTCCTCATGAATCTACGATTCTAGATGTAGCATGTGGAAATGGACGCGATTCTATATTTTTTGCTGAACATGGATTCAAAGTTCTGGCTTGTGATCAATCAAACGTTGCAATTAATTTTCTGAGAACTAAATATCCTGAGAACCCTTCTTTTTTTACGGCAGATATTTCTAATTTAAACGATTTTAAAGGAAAAACTAATGTTGCTTATGCGCGCTTTTTACTACATGCAATTAGTGAAGCTGAACTTTTAGTTTTAATCAAAAATATTTATGCTATTCTACCGGAAGGTGGTCTTTTTATGAGTGAATCAAGAAGTGACAAAACTGATATCGGTGAAGTGGGTAAACATTTTGAACCTCATTTTAGGCGATTGATAAATTCTAAAGAATTAGTGAAAGCTTTGTCAAACGAAAAATTCCATATAGACTACTTCAAAGAAGATAACGGACTTGCAATTTACAAAGAGGAGGATCCTATAATTATCAGATTGGTGGTCCGTAAATAAAAGACATTATTATCTTCTGCACAAACAGTATAAGGCCCTAGTGACTTAGAATGAATAATTATCATGAGTAAGGTTCGAACTTCTCCCTATCGCCAAACTCCTACTCCAGAAGGCTTGAAAGCTATTGAAGAAGGAACCTTAGATTACTTTGATACTGAAATGTATGCTAATTTCAATACTGAAGTTTTAGAAGAATATTTAGAAGAAAAAAATAGAAGTGATGGCTTTGGTTCAACAAAATGGAAATGGAATCAAATGTTGTTGGGATTGGCTATAGGTATTGTTTTTGCTATAATTAATCAGTATGTTGGACTAAAAGTTGGAATGATTGTTTCCGGTTCTTGGTATGTTGCTTATCTTTCTGCGATGGCTCTAAGATGGACTCCCGGAGAAGTTAATCTTTCAGCATCTGCATCTACTGGTGCCTCGATGGTTTGTACTGGATTTGTATTTACATATCCTGCAATCTATTTGCTAGCTTATTCGCCGAAATATGAAATGAATGGTGAACAATTAATTGATTCTTCCTTACTTTTACCTGATTCTTGGGCTTTAGCTGGCGTTGCAATGATAGCATCCATCTTAGGTGGTTTTCTTGGTTGCTTATATTTCATAATTTTTAGAAGAGTCTGGTTAGTAGAAGATCCATTGCCTTTACCTGGTTTTGAAGCAAATATCAAACTAATGGATATTGCTGGTGAAACTTCCAAAGAAGGCGGAATGGAAAGTGCAATGCATTCTATTCGTTTAGTGGGAATTTCAACTGCACTTGTAATGTTTTTCACATTTTTAAGAGATTGGCCTTTGCTAGGTACTGGAACTTATGATGCCGGTGGAAAAGAGATAAAAGATTCTGTTCTAAGCAAGACTTTAGAAGGAACTGAATGGTACGACGGAGGCGATCTGACTGTACCTATGAGCAATTCATTAACAAATTACACATGGCTTGGATTTGGATTGACGCCTATGATGATTGCCATTGGTTGGTTCATGAAATTTAGAGTTGCTCTCTTAGTTAGTTTAGGAACTTTTTTCACTTGGTTTATAGTAACTCCTCTTGCATTCCAGTATGATTATCCTTTCTACTATCCTCTAGATGGAAATTATCATTCTATCAGTCAATATTCTCCAATGGGTTCGATTATGTCTTATAGTTATGTCGCTAGACCTATGGCTATTGGAGCCATTTTAGGGGGAGGAATTACTGGATTACTGAAAATGGCTCCTGTCTTCAAGACTACAGCTTCTGATGTAATCGATATTTTCAAAGGTGAAGGTGATGACTCCTCCAGAAAGGATTATGTTAAAGGTAAAGGTTGGTATGAATGGCCAATTAGTCACATTCCTGTTTTATTAATTGTCTCTTTAGTTGGGATTACGCTTACTTTTGCGACTCAATTTGGATTTTTAGCTTCTTTTATTTTCTCATTAGTTTTGTGCTTGACAACTTTTGCTTTAGGGGCAATTGCTGTAAAAGTAATGGGAGAAACTAGTATTGAGCCCGTTTCTGGAACCAGTTTCATTGTTTTGTTGATGCTTGTTTTAGTTTTCAAAGCAATTGGATTAAATGAAAGTGATACTGCCATTCTTGCTCTTGTAGGAACTACTGTTTTTGGTGGTGCAATTTCGATGTCTGGTACCGTTATTGGCGATTACAAACCTGGATTATATGTTGGAAATCGACCAATGCACATAATGAAAACTGAATTGGTAGGGATTATTCCAGGAACTATTGTCGCCGCTCTGTTTGCGGGTTTGCTTTCTCTTGCATTAGCAAGAGGAGATCTGATTTTGTATGCTCCTCAAGCAAATGCTTTCGCTGCTTTTGCACAAATAATGCTTGGAGGACAAACGCCTTGGGAATTATTAGCAGTCGGAGTTGTAATTGGAATATTTATGGAATTGCTTACTGGAATGGGTACTGCTTTTGGGCTTGGAATGTATCTTCCTATGGTCGTTACTCTTCCAATGGTTGTCGGAGGGGCTTTGAGAGATTATTGGGAATCTAGTTTCCTCGATGTTGCTGTTGAAAAAGAAGGTTTAAGTGAAAAGCAAAGAACTATGAGATTGCTTAACACTTATATGATTGCAACGGGTTGTATTGTAGGAGAAGCTTTGCTTGGAACTTTCTTAGCTATTTACTATGTTCTTCCACTAATAACTGGATAAAATGGATATTATTGTAATTTTCTCATTCGTTTTTTTCATGACTATTTTTGCAGGAATAGGTCTTGCTTCGATGAGAGTCAAAAAAGACACCACTGATGATTATCTTGTTGCAGGAAGAGGAATGAGTCCCTCCCTTGCTGCACTATCTGCAGTTAGTACTTGGAATTCTGGTTACATGTTTATTGGTTTTATTGGATTTACATATACGATGGGGTATACTGTTGCTTTTCTAGCATTTATGTCTACAATAGGTCAATTTGTTGCTTGGGCATGGCTTTACAAATTCATACAAAAAGAAGGTCGAGAAAGAGGAGTGCGATCATTATCGTCGCTAGTTGCAGAAAAAGCTGGAGCACCTGAAGCAAAGCTTGCTGGAATTCTCTCTGTTTTGTTTTTGAGTGTTTACGCTGCCGCACAGCTTACTTCTGGTGGAAAAGCTCTTTTCGTAATGATGGGGTGGCCTGAAATTGTTGGGATTCTAATAGGATTTGTATTAGTTGTTGCATATTGCTATGCAGGAGGAATTAGGGCTTCAATTTGGACGGATGCTGCGCAATCATGCGTAATGATTGTTGGTTCGACTATATTGTGCTGGATAAGTCTTCAAGAAGTAGGGGGCTTTTCAGGACTCCGAAATGGCTTAAATGAACAAGACCCTACTTTGACTAATTTCTTACCTCCTAATTTGATGTTTGGTTTAACGCTCTGGACTGCAGCTTTCTTCTTAGGTGGATTAAGTGTAGCTGGGCAACCTCAAGTTGTCTCTAGAGTAATGACTTTGGGAAGTGACAAAGATCGAAAAGAAGCAATGATTTGGTTTTTTGTATGGCAAACTCCTTTCATTATTTTGATGCTAATCATTGGATTAGCGAGCCGTGTACTGTTCACTGACAGCGACTTTGATGCTGAACTTGGTTTACCTATGATGGCTATGGAAACTATGCCTGCAATAGGTATTGGAATGATTTTAGCTTCAATATTTGCTGCTACTATGTCTACTGCAGATAGTCAAGTTCTAGCTTGTACTGCTGCAATAACTGATGATATTAAACCAGAATGGAATCAGGATCATAAAACAACAAAAAAAGTTACAATTGCAGTTGCTGCCTTTGCTACCTTAATTTCAGTTGCTGGTTTGTATGTTCCAGGGGGAGATTCTGTATTTCAACTGGTTGTATTTGCAGTATATGGGCTTGGAGGAGTTTTTGTTCCCCTACTGATTATCCGGTGGGCAGGATACAAACCTGATACAACACATTCAATATCAATGATGGTTGCCGCATTTAGTGGTGTTTTCGTTTGGACTTTACTTGGATTTGATGGTGCAGACGGTGTGTTTCCTTCAGTTCCTGGAATGGGTGCTGCATTCATTACTCACTTTTCATTAAATTATTTTAGAACGCCAAAACTTTCTCCTCTTGGACGTTTTAAATTACCAAAAAGAAGTCAATATGGTGCTGTTGCTGCTGCAATAATTATTCTATTTGGTGCAATAGAAGCCACTTACGTACTTGGAGCTCCTGAATCTTCAGATTCAATGGGGGGTGTAGGTAACTATTCTATTTCTGGCGATATTTCTTATGAAATTTTAGGCAATAATACAGAATATGTTAATGATGGTGATACTCTTATAGTTGATTTGAATACTAACGACATAGTATGGAGTGGCGACAACCGAAACGTAGTTGGAGTAGTAGTAACACTTACTTACAGTGAAGATGAAACTAGTAATGGTGCAGGATGTGCTGTGCCTGGAGCTTCTCAACCTGATCCCGATACAATTACTGGAACTGTGACACATGGTGATTTTAACGGAACTGAAAGTGGTGAAAATCAAGGCCAAGGAAGTTCTTCGCATGAAGTTCTTATTGAATGGTACAACTCTTCTTTGTATCTTTCAGGAAATGCGAGTGGAATGTCGGAATCTCAAATTAAGAATGAACTTGATTCAATGGGAGAAGGCCTAGGTGCTTACTCTTTGGAAATTAAGGTTGATGCGGAAAGTGGGGGCGGCGTTGGATGTAACCACACTGATAATGGTGAAGAAGTAGAATATTTAGTCGAAGTTATACTTCTGGACTATGAAATTACACCTGCTTAATTGCTAGGCTAAGTATCTTATAATGCCTCAGTTTGAAAGATTAGGGATAGTTGATGGCAAAAGAAGAATATGAAACTCCGCTT
>CAZVIT010000063.1:0-5793 GCA_964626865.1 uncultured archaeon
GTATAATATTCATTTGGGTCATTTAAATTCCTAACTCCTGTCTTTGCTTTCTCAAATGTCTTGGAGGTTTCTTGTAAACATCCTCAAACAAGGTTTCTTCTGAAGCCCAAGGACCTTCATTTAATGTTCCATATTTTTCAGCTTCTTTATAGGATTTGATAACCAATTCGTCTAGTTCTTTTTCCAACTTGTTTTGTTCCGTTTTAGACCATTCTCCTAAATCAATTAGATGCATTTTTAATCGCTCTAAAGGATCCCCTAAAGGCCAGGATTTCCATTCATCTTTAGGTCTATATCTTGTAGGATCATCACTTGTTGAATGCGCTTCAGCTCGGTAAGTGAAAACTTCAATGAAAGTACCACCTTCTCCTTTACGGGCTCTTTCTGCAGCCCAACTGGTAACTGAATAAAGTGCTAAGAAATCGTTACCATCTACGCGTATACTTGGCATATCATAGGCTATACCTCTAGATGCAAAAGTTGCTGCTCCTGATGAAAAATTTTTATGTGTTGATATTGCCCATTGATTATTGACTACATTCAAGATTACTGGTGCCTTGTACACAGATGCGAAATTCAAAGCATAATGAAAATCACCCTCTGCTGCAGTACCATCTCCTAACCAAGAAATTGATACATTGTCTTCTCCCTTGTAGGCTGAGGCCATTGCACAACCTACAGCTTGTGGAAATTGAGTGCCTACTGGACTGGATATAGAAACTAAGTTACCTTCTTTCCAGGAATAATGTACTGGCATTTGTCTTCCTTTAACATTATCCTTTGAATTTGTAATACAGTGGCATATCATGTCCACTAAATTACGGCCGCGAACAAATTGCAAACCTGGCTGCCGATATGATGGAAATAAAATATCATCTGAACGTAAAGCCATTCCCTGAGCAATAGCTACTGCCTCTTCACCTAGTGATTTCATGTAGAATGAAAGTTTGCCTTGCCGCTGCATTGTTAGCATACGATCGTCAAAAATTCTTAGCAATGTCATGTGTCTTAGTCCTTCTTTAAGGACTGAAGGTTTAAGATTAGGATTCCAAGAACCCACTGCCTTATTTTTGTCATCCAACACTCTAACTAAGCCAAAAGCTAAATCACGAATATCTGATGGATTTACTAAAATATCTGGCTTCTCTGATGAACCTGCTTCAGGCAAATTGAGATTTGAGAAGTCTGGTTTGTCACCAGGCCTAAATGGCGCATCTGGAACAAATAATGTTTTATTTTTCTTACTCATGCTACTACCTTTAATTCAATATCAAATGTTTCTCCTTTAGCTGCAGACACTAATGATTCAGCTCTATAAGATGAACGAACCATTGGCCCTGAGGCTATTGCCTTGAAACCCATCTCTTTAGCTATCTGGGCAAGTCTATCAAAAGTTTCAGGTGATGGAAATGAGATTACTGGATGATACCTTGATCCAGGTGATAAATATTGGCCTAATGTAAGTAAATCCACTTCAGCCCTCCTTAATTCTTCAAAAGATTCTACTAAATCTTCTTCTGTCTCTCCAAGTCCAAGCATAATGCTAGATTTCGTAATTATATCTGGCTTTAATTCTTTAGCCTTTTTCAAGATTAACAAACTTTGATTAAACGTAGCTCTGGGATCTCGGACTCTTGGTGTAAGTCTCCTTACCGTTTCAACATTATGTGCGAAAACAGTCAATGGAGAATCCTGCAATAATAAATCTAAAGCCTCAATATTGCCACTCAAATCACTACACAATAATTCTAAACCTACGTATGGATTAAGATTATGAACTGCATCAATGCACTTCTTATAATGTAAGGCTCCACCATCTTCTAAGTCATCTCTATTAACTACAGTTATAACTGAATAAGTTAATCCCATTCTTTGAATAGCTTCAGCTAATTTTACAGGTTCATCTTCTTCTGGTGGCGGCGGATTACGAATAGTCTCGACTGCACAAAAACGACAACCTCTAGTACAAGCTTTACCTGCAATCATAAAAGTAGCTGTGCCTCTACCCCAACAATCGTGAATATTTGGACATCTAGCTTCTTCACATACTGTATGTAATTGATTATCCTTAACTGAAGAAGTAGTTGCATTATAACGTCGCATATTGTCTCCAGAAGGTAATGTAACTTTGAACCATTCTGGCAACCTCTTAGGTTTTTTGTTTGCTAGCACCTATTTTTGAGATGGAATATCCCTAATAATATTATCTATCAATAACTTTTTTTGCACAAGCCAATAGCTATAAGCCTCTGTGATGTAATATTGTGGCTGAGCCCCGTGCTTTGAAGAGCCCTATGAGTGCTGAGAGGCATCTTCAATAATAAACTAACCAAACTGAGACAAGGAAGAGTGAAAAACCCAAAAAACGATTTAGTAAAACTGATGATTCGGGAGTACTGAATATTCTTCTAAGAACAGTGCCAAAGACAGTCCATGAAAGTATAGCTGGTAAACATAGTATTATTGATAAGAAAACAAGTATTATCTTAGAATCAAGACCTGGACCGAATACTGCTCCGAAGGTGCCCATCAGAACTAAATCATGTATCCATGCTTTCCCATTTACAAATTGTAATATTAGTCCCGTCCGAGGACCTAACATTTGACTATCATCACTTTCATCTTGAATTGGCTTAGATATCGCTATATGATAAGAAAGGTAAGCAATGTAACCTGCACCAATATAAGTTAAATAGACTAAAATGTCCTTATAACCTTCAATTATTTCCAATGTTACTGCAACAAAAAGACCCATTACTAACCATCCAAAAGCCATTCCTGAAATCAAGGGTAAAGTTTTGCGTAAACCATATTGAGAGCCATGAACTGCACAAAGAATATTGTTAGGACCTGGCGTAATATACATAGTAATCATAAAAGTTAATGCAGCAATAAAGAGTGGAATATTCACTTGTTCAAAGCAATAGGTTTGTTATTATCATCAACTGCAACCATCACTGCTCTTGCTTCTGTTACTGGAATAAAGTCACCTTCTTCAGCGAACTGCCTTTGGGCAAAAACACTAACATCTATTGTCACAGAAGTTCTACCTAACTTGTGTGTTGTTGCGTAATATGAAACTACGTCTCCGACAAAGACAGGTTGCTTAAATTCAATTTCATCCATTGCAACAGTAACAACGGCTCCCTTGTGATATTTGTGAGCCTCGATAGCCGCGGCCTGATCAATTTGACTTAAGATTACACCTCCGAAAATTGTTCCAAGTGCATTTGTATCCTTTGGCATAGCTAATTGCCTCAATGTTGGTACTGATTTCAATGGCGATATTTCTGAACCCATAAATGTGGAAGGAAACCCGTATTAAACTATATAATGTGCTTAGAGAATAGGAATATGGTGTGTATTTAATGCAAAGACAATTTGTAAGCTACAGCGTTGTTCTCCTCTTCTTCACATCCTTATTCACAGGATGCTTAAATAATGACTCTAATAATGAAAATGAAACCAAAACATGGATAGATCCTATTGTTGAATCTGAAAACTGTGAAAATTGTACTGAACTAGATAAAAATCACCAACATACAAATTTAATGCAACATTTTCTTCAGACTGATAATATAACTCTGATAGACTATCATAATTTGAATTGTGATGGAAATCCAACACCGCCTACTGGATTTGATAATACTGCAGGAAGGCCTTGCCTACCTGAATTTAAGAATGTAAAACCAACTCCTGGCGATAATTCTGAAATTGCCATTGAAGGAAATTTCTTAGAAGGCTGTGACAACAGCGATGGAAATGGAGGCTGTTTTGCATATGTTTCTAGCTATAATCAATTCGAAATATTGGATATTAGTGAGCCAAATAATATCGTATTACTTTCAACATATTATGCAGAAGTGGCAAGAATAATTGACATTAAAGTAACGCAGGACAATAACTGGGTTTAGATAAATCATGAATTAACTAATTCCGAATTAGATCCTATACCAAATGATGATGATGCAAATAGCGGAATGAACAGATTAGACCTAATAGACGTTAGTGACAAATCACATCCAGTCAAAAGAGCTGAATGGGATAATCCACCTGCAGGATTCCATAATCAGGATATTCATGTTTATTGTTCAAATGACATACCTGATTGGCAATCTAATGATTGTGAAGTATTCTTGTTTGGTGCTGATCCTTATCCTGAAATAAATGGAGCTGGACTTTACAAAGGAACTCAAGTGTTTTACGCAACCGATGTTTTCAATCCTTTAGCTGGTGAGAATGAATCTAAAGAAATCGTAAGGTGGGGTGGTTATTCTCCAGATCCAGCTACTACTTGTGGAGGTACAGTATTTAATCATGATAATGTTATTCACAGACATCCCATTACAAATCAAATACTATTGTACGTTTCATATTGGGATGCTGGATTGAGAATATTAGATGTATCTAATCCGCCACCAGTTCCTGACCCTAACGGATTAACATGGCCTCAAAATAATGAAGTAGGAAGATGGCTAGGTTGTCCTACAGACTCCAGTGGATGGTATGGTCCCGATGGGGGCGGCCATGCAGGAATGAGTGCTGAAGAGTGGACTTCAAAATTAGAAGGAAATGGATGGATTCACTACGCAGTACCTTATGATCATCTAATTTGTAATGGAATCTCAGAATATGTAGATGAATCTGAGTGGCCTGCCTCTTGTGGAACTGGGCCCGATGATCCTGAATTTGGCATAAACTGGAGACATTATACTCTAATTGCACCAGAATATGGTCAGAACGACAATCACACAGGATACGTCAGAACAATTGATACTACAGACCCATCAAAACCATTCTTAGTTTCAGAATGGAAACTACCTGGAAAAGGCGTTAGAAGTGATGGAAGCGAGCATGAACATCATTTTATTCCCAATATTTATATTTATTCTCCACACAATGGAGATACTGGCACTAATGGAAATGTTTATTGGACACATTACCACGCTGGAACATGGATAACTGGACACGATAGAATATGGGAAACTATCGTTTGGAAGGATGGAATAGTAAGTCCTGATCAAGGATGGCAGGCAATTGAAAAATTAGGAACTACAGACACACTAGGATATTATTTACCGCATGGACCTGATTGGTTGGATAATGCCACTGAAGAACTGGGATATGATATGGCAGACTGTTGGGCTTCTTGCATGATTCCTTTCGATTGGGGATTACAATACGACCCTCGAGGATACATATTTGTTTCAGAAATGGTTACTGGAGTTTATGTTATACAATACGATGGAGACAAACATCCTGACTATGACTTCCCGCCTTTATTTAACACATGAGTTATTTAATTATTAGTACTAGCTTAAGAGAAGGAAGTCGAAGCAAAATAATGGCTAAGGCACTTAGCGATACAATTACTGATGTAGAATTTTTTGATTTACAGAAAAATCCATTACCTATGTGTGATGGAGACAAGTGCTATGATTTACCTGAAGTTATAGACTTTCGTAAAAAAATAAAAAATGCAAAAGGAATTATTATGGCTATACCAATATACAATTTTAATGTTAGTTCCGGAGCTAAAAATGTTATAGAATTGGGCGGAAAAATGCTTTACGATAAAGTATTTGGATTTATCTGTGCTGCAGGCGGTAAAAGTAGCTACATGTCTGTTATGTCATTTGCAAATTCTCTGATGATTGATTACAGATGTTTTATCATCCCTAAATTTGTATATGCACTAAAGAGCGATTTTAATGAGAATGAAATAACGAATCTCGATATTAAAGAAAGAATAAATGAATTAGGCAATGATTTGATTCGAATTAGTAACGCATT
>CAZVIT010000064.1:0-5719 GCA_964626865.1 uncultured archaeon
AATATCGCAAATGGAAAGAAGGTTCAGTTCCAATAGAGCAACCTCAAGAAGAACCGATTGAATCAGAATCAATTACAGAAGAAGTTTTAGAACCTGAAGTTAATCAATCGTTTTTTGACCGAACTTTCAAAGTTAAAAATGATACAGATAGAATGAAAAAAACGTATTATTTTCTTACTGTCTTAGTTTATTATTCTTTTTGTTATTTATTCGTTTATGATCTTGAAGGAAGACCAGATACTAATGTAGTTTCAGTTATTTTTCTTATCTTTTTATCTTTATTTGTTGCACTATTTTTACCATTGGTTTTAGTTATTATGGGTTTTACCGTCAGTGGGGGGGCATTCATTGGAATCTTTATTGGTATTTTCTCGTGGTTTTTCGGAGCTATTGCTAGATTTATATACAAATTATTAGGATTTGATATAGAAGTAATATTTCCTGAATTTATCGGTAAAAGAGGTGAGGTAAGCAAGCATAGCTTATTCGGTAAATTATCTTCTTATCCCTTCACAGCAGAAATTGAAAATATGGGAGTATACGAAGATAGTCTATTCTACAAAAATAGGTTTTCAATTCGATCAGATGAAGAATTAAAAATAGGAACACAAATAGAAATAATCAAACATGAAAAGCGAACACTTACTTCATTAATGAAAAATCACCCTACATTTCTTGTTAAAACAATAAAGGAAGAAAAGAAGGAGGAAATAGTAAATGATTGAAGAATCAATAAAGAAAATTTTGTTAGAAATTGAAAAAGATAGTGCTGTTGACAGTAACGGAAAATTAAGAGAAGGTCTCAGAAATACACCAAAGAGGGTTGTTGAATCCTGGAAAGAGTTGTATTCAGGTTATAATCAGGATCCAAAAGAAACATTGAATGCTACATTCAATGGTGAAGGTTATGATGGAATAGTTCTCTTAAAAGACATTGATTTTTATTCTACATGTGAACACCATATGCTCTCGTTCCAAGGTGCAGCCCATGTGGCCTATATTCCAACAGATAGAATTGTCGGCATATCAAAATTAGCGAGAATTGTAGACATATATGCTAGAAGATTACAAAATCAAGAAAGAATTACAACACAAGTAGCAGATGCTTTGGAAAAACACTTGAAACCTTTGGGTGCAGCTATAATCATTGAAGCAAAGCACGAATGTATGGGTTGTCGAGGAATAAAGAAGAGTAATGCCACTATGACTACATCAGCTATGAGAGGCGTATTTTTCGATAAAGCAGAAGCTAGATCAGAATTAATGGATTTAATAAAAAGTTGAAATGGCAATAGAGAAAAGTTACCCGATAGTAGAAATCTTTCATTCTGTTCAAGGTGAAGGATATCATACGGGTACACCAAGCATTTTCATCCGTTTTGGAGGATGTAATCTTAGTTGTGAGTGGTGTGATACGGATTTCAGTAAATGGGACAAAATGACTATTTCGGAAATAATGAATGTTTTGACTCAGTGGTCAAGTAAAAGAATTATTTACACAGGAGGTGAACCAGCAATGCAAAAGCTTCGTCCGTTATCAGATGAATTACATTCCAAAGGATATGATATTGCAATTGAAACTAATGGAACAATCGAATTAGAAGAAGGATTGGTGGATTGGATTTGTGTAAGTCCAAAAGATATGCTTTTTCCAGAATTTAGTATTAAACAAAGGAAAGGTGATGAACTCAAAGTAGTTTACACCGGCCAAGATTTGTCTATGTATGATAATTTGAAGAAAGGTTTTGAGAATTTATTTCTTCAACCTTGCTATGATGAATCGAAAGATGCAGGAACAAACGGCAAAACTTTCCACAATACTTTCGACATGGTAATGCAGAATCCAGGTTGGAATTTGTCTTTACAGACGCACAAATGGATGGGTGTAGAATGAGCAAGATAGCTGTGATGGCATTTTCAGGCGGAATGGATTCTACAGGTCTCTTGGTACATCTTTTAGCTAACGATTATGAAGTTCATACATTATCATACAATTACGGTCAAAAGCATAAATTAGAATTAGATAGAGCCAAAGCAAATATTGCTTACCTATCTGAAAATAATATTCAAGTTTCACACAAGATTGTTGATTTACAATCAGCGATGTCGATTTTCCATTCAGCGTTGACAACTGAAGATTTTGAAGTACCTGAAGGACATTATGAAGAAGAACAAATGAAGCAAACCGTAGTTCCTAATCGTAATGCTATTTTTGCTTCAATTCTCTATGGATATGCACTATCTATTTCAACTAAACAAGATCAATCAGTAAAGATAGGTTTAGGAGTTCATTCAGGAGACCACGAGATATATCCAGATTGTAGGCCTGAATTTTATGAAGCCTTAGAACATGCTTTCCAAGTAGGAAATTGGGATAGTGAAAAGGTTTCTTTCTATTTGCCATATCTTAATGGCGATAAAGAAACAATATTGAGAGATGCTGAAAAATCTTTAGAAAAACTAGGACTTAATTTTGATACCGTTTTTGCAAATACAAATACTAGCTATAATCCAGATGAACAAGGAAGAAGTAGTGGGAAAAGTGGTGCAGATATCGAGAGAATTCTAGCGTTTAATGCACTAGGTCGTAAAGATCCAGTACCATACATAGATGATTGGTCAAAAATACTAGAAAATGCAATTCAAGTTGAAAAAGAACATAAGGAGAAAATATGAAAGAAAAATTTACTTCAAGTAAAACATACAAAAATCTTCCATGTGCCCACAGGCAATGGAAACACGATGGACATTGTGCCTATATTCATGGATATTCCAGACAATATACTTTCCATTTTGAAGCAAAGGAAATGGATGAACATGGATGGGTAGTAGGCTTCGGAGATTTGAAAGAACTAGAAAAATATTTGTTGGAAATGTATGATCATACTATGATTATAGCTGAAGATGATCCTGAATTGGCTACTTTTCAAGAGTTACATGCAAATGGTTTATGTGATTTGAGAGTCGTTCCAGAAGCAAGTTTGGAATCCAGTGCTAAAGCAGCACTTATCAAAGCTAATGAGATTTTATTAGAAATGACAAAAGATAGAGCACGTTGTTTCAAAGTAGAAGCACGTGAAAATGATAAGAATTCTGCAATTTATGCGCTAGAATAAGTTTTTTAACGCTTTTTCTTACTAGAAAAGAACTTTTTTTTAGAATTTCGTTGACTTTTATTGTCTCTTTTCTTATTTTGCGAAGGCTTTTTCTTATTATCGTAGAACTTTTTACCAGATTTGCGTTGATTTCTGCCCCCACTTCGCTTATTTTGCGAAGGTTTTCTCTTATTATTGTAAAATTTCTTACCAAAATTGCGTCTATTTCTGTTATTTTGACGATTTAGATTCTTTTTTCTGTCTTCAGAAGGTTCTTTTTTACCATTATCTCTCTTTTTCGGTGGTCTTCCTCCACTTCTGTCAGGGTAACTAGGTTGTTTTCGTCTCTTAGGCCTGTCTTCTTCTCTAGGAAATTTGATTTTGTCACTACGTTTTGGTCTTCTATTCTTTCCACCAAATCTTTTTGGTTCATCACTCTTTCCAGAAGGAGGGCGTCCTCCTCTTCTTCGATTACGCCTTCTATTCCTAGGATTCTTTTGCTGATATTCTCTTTTTGGACGTGGAGGTGGAATGTAATCCAATTCATTTTCAGGAATCTTCTTTAAATCAGGATCGCCAACTTGATATTTGATTCCAACTTCTTTTTGAATTCGATTATATTTTCCTTTATCTTTCTTTTGAAGTAATGAAACAACAGTACCTGTTGCTCCTGCTCTTGCAGTTCTTCCAGATCTATGTTTGTATGCCTTTCCATTTTCAGGCGGATCCCAATGTATTATACATTGAACTCCATCAACATCAATTCCTCGGGCAGCAACATCTGTAGCTACTAAGGCCATACAATCACCATAGATGAATTGATCCATAGCTCTATCTCTTTGACGTTGAGTTAATCCTCCATGAATTGCAGCAACCCTTAGTCTTTCATCTTTTAATTCTCTGGCAACACGATCAACGCCTCTTCGAGTACGGCAGAAAATCATAGTTCTACCTACTTTTTCAATAACATCACATGTGACAATAATTTTTCTTTTCTTAATTATCCAGAAATGATGCTTCAATTCTTTCATATTGATTTCTTTGGGTCCAACTTCAATTTTTACAGGCCTATCTTGATATTTCTTAACTAATTTTGAAACATCGCGATCTAAAGTAGCACTGTAAAGAATAACTTGGCGATGTTTATCACAATTATCTAAGATAAAGCAAACAGGATCAATAAATCCCATATCAGCCATACGGTCGGCTTCATCCAAAACAACATTTTCTACATTATCCAAAAATATAGATCCTTGTTCCATCAAATCGATTAATCTTCCTGGACAAGCAACTACAATATCGACACCTTTTGCGAGAGCTTTTTTATGTTTTGAGTATGAAGTTCCACCATAAACGGCCAAAACTTTGAGATGCATTTCTTTTGCTAAGGGCGTTAAAACATTGCAGATTTGTTCTGCTAATTCTCTAGTAGGTGTAACAATCAAAGCACTAGGTTTGCTAGGTTCTGAAGGTTTACATCTAGCAATCAAAGGTAAACCAAATGCTAAAGTTTTACCAGATCCCGTTGGTGCTCTACAGCAAATATCCTTGCCTAGCATGGTATCTGGGATAGCTGCTTCCTGAACTTCAAACGGTTCAATAATGCCTTGTTTTTTTAGCTGATAAACAATGGCAGGCTCAACTCCTAAATCTAAGAAACTCACTTCTAGTTACTTCCTGAAAAAAGTGGAATTGCGCGAGAATTATTTCCTTCCATGCTTCGCGACGAAGCGCCCTCTATATGAACAAGAGTGTTCTATAACTTATAGTAATTTAGCGGAGCCAATAACGTCTCCGGTCCGAACATACTGAATATCTAGTCTCCCACCCTCTGTGGCAGGTCCAGGATCTCCATATACCAAGAATTGGTCACCAGACGACAATTTGCCATCGCGGTCGTTGTCAGCGAAGTGAACTGGAAACTCTGTACCATTGTCATTAGAAACATTATCTGCTCGATTTTGTAGTTCTGTACTATCTCCGTCATAGGTCATGTCTATACCGTGTTCTTCACCGTTAATTATTTGCATAGCGATTTCTCCAAATCCATTACCACCGACATATGTTGATCCCGTGTCGTCTTTCAAGAAGAAGTTAAATTCAGCCAAATCTTCTTGTTTGCTAACTTTAATCACTTCTACGTGATATACATTACTACTATCTTGTTCTACAAAGAAAGTAGCTATAGGGGCTGATTCACCTTGTTCTAGATCTGAATCCCACCACAACCATTGTCCACCAACTTTAACCCATTCCATTCCAATTGTGAAAGTGTCACAATCCCAAGGTTCAGATTCATCGGGCCTTTCGCATTCTCTGAGAGTCGCATCTATGTAGTAAAGCGATCCAGAATTATTAGCTGGCTTATAGTCAAGATCTTCCTCAAGATAATTGCTAGCTGTAATTTTGTATTGCATATCACCTCCTCCTGAACCGCTTTCATCTTCAGCACATTCGTCAAGTTCAGCATTATTAGCAAGAATTATAGTGTTATTTTCCTCATCTACCGTAAACTCAGTATACTTACATAATTCTCTATGATTTTCATTAGTTATTGAATCGAGAAAACTATTGAAAGCATTTTCTAAATCAGATGGCTTATCTTCTTCATCTTCAACACATCC
>CAZVIT010000065.1:0-5686 GCA_964626865.1 uncultured archaeon
AAAGGAGTACAGAACATCCTATGTTACCAATTAATCTTTTCAGTAATATGGGCTTCACAATGGGATTGCTTGCAATTTCATTAGCATTTTTTGTAATGTTTTCATTTATGTTTACTCAAATGCTACATTTCCAACTTGTAAGAGGCCATACGGCTTTGGAAGCTGCTATTCGGTTTATCCCACTTCCAATGGGGTTGATGCCAGCAGCAGCTAATAGTGATAAATTGGTAGCTAAATTTGGAAATAATAATGTTGTTGCACTTGGTTTAACTTTAGTTTGTACTGGAATGTTATTATTCACGACTGTAGAGGTTGGTACTGAATATCTTAGAATTGCATTAACATTTTTCATTCTCGGGCTTGGAATGGGTCTAACTATGGCACCTTCAACTACAATGGTTATGGATTCTATTCCTGAAGACAAAGCAGGTGTTGGTAGTGCTACTAATGATGCTAGTAGAGAAGTAGGAGGAGCTCTTGGAATTGCTATTGGTGGCAGTGTTCTGAATGAGAGATATCAAAATAATCTAATAGTTCCTGAAGGTTTAGAAACTTATTCACCAATTGCAACGGAATCATTCCCTGCAGCGATGAGAATAGGCAGTCAATTAATTGGAGAAGGCAATATGTTAGGTTCTGAATTAATTGCGAATGCACGTTTGGCCTTTATGGAGGGTATGATAGGTACAGCGATGGTATCTGCTGGAGTAGCGTTTATCACAGCAATATTAGTTAAATTTTACATGCCAGATAAGGCAAAATAATATTTTTAGAATAATGGTCCGTCCTCCCGGATTTGAACCGGGGACCTGCCGGTAACTGCGGCCTCCCGTACTCACGGGTAAAAGGGATAGACCCCTACAGCCGGCCGCTCTGGCCAGTCTGAGCTAAGGACGGTACTACGCCGATTAGTGGCCACTATTTGTTTCTTCTTCTAAATCACCGAATTTTGCAGCAGTCAATTCAAGTTTGGAATAGTATTTTCCATATTCTAATGATTTGATTATAAAAATCAAACATAAAACAATCATAATGGCAATTAATAAATACGATAAATACTCCCAATTTTGTCCAGATTTAAGAAGAGGTAATGTAGCAAATCCATTCCAAGCAGCATGCATTACAAATCCAAAAAGGTAGGCATAAAGTAAATAAAATTTCATTGGCTTATTCATTTGTTTAGAATATCCAATCGCAAATCCTACTGCTCCAGGTCCCAATGCATGCAAAACGGTAGATCCAATTCCCCTTACAAATGCAGTAATTGTCCACTCATCAGCCCCATACCAGATTAGAATAAATAATTCATATAGCATATTCTCAATAATTGCAAATCCCATTCCACAAGCGACACCATACAGTACTCCTTCATAAGGTGTTTTTAATCTCTTTATTATTAATATCAATCCAATCGGCTTTAGCAATTCTTCTACAAATGGAGCTATTATTGAAACTAAGATAAGCTCAGGAGTTCCAAAATCACCTTTTCCAAGAAGTGCATTTTGATCAACATCTACTATTCTTGATCCTAAATCATTCAATAAACTAGCAGGCAAGGTAGAGAACATTCCCCATGCAAGTGCTACCAATACAAGTCTTTGAGGCTCAGGAGAGGTTAATGTTCGAGAATAGATATAGCTTACCCAAATTAATCCAGGGAAGGCAAATGCAATAACAAATGCAATTGGGAAAAGAAATAGAAATGGACCTCTTTCAGTCAAAGCGATTAGTCCAAGGGCTAAGGACATAAGAAATAAAAAGAAAAGTATGCCAGATTTTGGAAGTTGTAAAACTTGTCTTTGTATGGATCCTAACTTGAAACTAACTTTCTCAGGTACGGGCTTTATTCCTCCCCAATCTAAATTATTTTCCTCTTCTGCCTTACTGTAATAAACTTCTCCGGTATTTGAGCTATACTGTCCAGGATATTCAGGTCTGTAACTTTTCTCAGAGGTATCATCAATTTTAGATTCCATATTCTTTGTGTATGGTTTTTGATTTGTAGTTACATATCTAATTGGCGCAGGCATCTTTTGTAAGATTGCAGCAATAATCAATCCTCCTGCAATCATTAGAATAATAATTAGAATCCCCATAAATGGAATTTCAGGTAAAGACATAGTGTTTCCATCTTCCATGGAAATAGGTCCTACGATGTACAAATATCCTAATTGTCCACCCATGATTAGTAGCATGTTTGCCATAATCAAGCCATAAACTTGGAAAATAGCCGTATATTTCACAAAAGGCTATAGGGAAGCTACAGTTAAGATATTTCCCTTATTTTGTTAATAGATTCTTGCTTTGCAATTTCAATAATTGCTTCAGTATCTCCAATTCCATTGTATCCTGCAGCACCAGGATGTCCTCCTGAGGAGCCATCATTTACTTCGCATATCTTTTCTAAAATTTCAGTTAGATTAAAACCCTGGGACACAATTCGATTTGAGGCACGTGTAGATAAACGCATTTCACCATTTTTCTTACTAGATCCTACAAGTGCAATATCTGCTCCTAATACTATCATATGTCTTGCACTTCCAGATTCAAAAGATCCTACAATACTGGTTGCAATAATCCACTTTCCATGCTGAATCCATTTCATATTTTGTGCAGCTTTTAGAAAAGTAACTTTTTGATTTAATGGACGTTCACTATCTAATAAATTAATAACTTCTTGAGGTTCAGCTCCATTTTCACAGAGAATACTTGCAGACTTAAAAGTTTCATTATTTGCATGTCTGAACTGTCCAGTGTCTGTATAAATTGCAGCAAGTAGTACGTTTGCGCATTTTTTATTAATTTCCAGATCTAATTCATCAATTATTTGAATGATGATTTCAGCCGTACTTGTTTTGTTGGGTTGATGAATTATTTCAGTTCCTAGAGGCCATCCCTCAATCTTTGTATGGTGATCAATCACTATTATATGGTCAGTTTTGGGAATAGGGCCACAGTGTTCAGGATTAGGGCTATCTAAGGCAATAACAGTACCATCCCATTCTTTAGGAGAGTCTAGTATTATCTCAGTTTCATTAGTTTCAGCAACTTTTTGTCCATGAGAGCTAACACCACCAGGAGCACAAATACTGGCTTCTTTGAATACAGTTTGTAATGCAATTGCAGAAGCCACGGCATCTACATCGGCGTGATGATGAATAAGTAATAATAATTTCTTTCCAAATAATGTCTTGGAAGTATCATTCAGAAGCATTTTGACTTTTATTATCCTGTAGGCTTTGAACAATAGGAGTTAATTTTGTTTGCATAGTAGTAATTTCCTTGTTCAAATTCTCTATTTGGCTTTTTAGACTTTTATTTCTAATTTCTAAGGTTTCTTTTTCATCCTTCATTTCTTTTTTCAAGTCTTTAACATTTTCGACTTTTTGCATAATTGAGCCTATTGCCCTATACAATGTGTTTTCTTCATTGCTATTTTCAATTTCATTTATTGTTCTTTCAATTTCATTAATTGACATTTCAATTTGAGAGGTTTGCTGTGTCAGAGCTTGTGCTTGTTGTTGCATTTGTTGAAAAAGGTTAATTTTTTCTTGAATATTATCTTCGGTTATCTCATCCATTCTCTAGAACTCCATCTGCACAATAAGCCCAGCCTAAAAAGGAATTTAGTGCGGCTCTTAAACTAGTAAAATCTTCAGCTTCAATTTCTATTTTCACTTTTTCACCAGCTGGAATAACTTCAACTTCTACTTTTGGCAGTCCATTTTTAGCTTCATCCATCAGTGCCCTAGCAATATGTTTGGAATTCTTTCCCATTTTTAAGCTAATCTGAGCTTTCATTAGTCAGAAACGACAGTCTTTTTGGTTGAGGGTCTGATTTTGTAAAATATTTTCTCACCACAAACACGGCAAGTAAGACCCAAGACTTCTAGATCCATATCTAATCTAGTGCCACAAGAAGCACATTTGTAATTAACCATTTAGTCCTCCCTTGTTGGATAATAGGCACCGCTAGCAAATTGATAATCACAGCTATTACAGTTATAAATTCCAGTTGATATTCTTTTTACATTAGTCTTAGAACAAGATGGACATTCATACTTTTGTTTCTGTTTTTTCTCAACAGCACCTAAGCGTCTTCTTACAGAAACACCATACCTTGGCCCAAATCTGCCAGTACTTCCAACCTTCTTTGTACCTTGACTCATCCTATATACCTTTTAGAGCCTCACGTAAAACATTATCGCTCTTTCTTGCTGTTTTAACAGCTTCTCTTATCTCAGCATCCGTAAATGCCCCATTCATTCCTTTTTGGGCAGCTCGTAAATTTCCATTTTCATCATGAGCTACAGTGAATCTTGCACTCATTACAGCTTCTTCATCAGATGTTGGATCTAAGATAACTGTATCCCCAAGTTTTCCGAAGGTACATGAGATTGGCCAGCATGTAACAGGCAAATCAACATCTTCATCAGCAACACCATGCTGAACGTTTGGTATTTTTGCATTAGCTAATGCAGCAGCTGCAGCTAAGGTACAACAATCAAACAAATTTCCATTATTGTCTAAAATATATAAATCAATGTAAACCATCCAAACTTTTTCTCCAAGTTCTATGCACAAGGCATCGAAATCTATCATTCTTGATTCTCTGATTCCTCTGTCAACAACTCTTGCTAGTTCTATAGATTGCTCTCTAGGCGGTCCCGGATCAAAAGATTGGTCAGCCAGAGGTGCCAATTCGGCAGTAGTGGTCATAGTTCCACTTCCTGGAGAATCACCATATGGAGTTCCAATCAATAATTTTATTCCACAAAGAATTTTGGTTTTTCCTAGATGAACTAATGCAGAACCTTCTGCAGTATTAATCATGCCAGTTTCAATATTAACATCTCTAAATTCATTTATGTTTCTTCCATCTGCTCTTTTACCTTCAGCAGCTAAAGATTCCATATGTCCTTTCATTAGGTTTGAAACACTATCATTACTCATTTCTTACCTCCGTAGCTTTTGTCTAGAGCATCTCTCATTATTTTGTATAAATCCATACATCCACTAGTTGCTAAGTCCATAGCCTCTTCAAATTGGTCGGGACTTAGATGTCCATCTAATTGTAGTAAAACAACTTCACCAGTACTTGGAATTATGGCTAAAGGTAAATCCGCTTGTCCATAATTATCTTCCTCTTTGTTTAAATCAAGGACAACAACATCATTAACTTTTCCAGAAGCACATGCAGGAATCATATCCCTCATTGGTATGCCTGCGTCAGCTAAAGCAACAGATGCTGCAGTTATTGCAGCACAT
Organism: uncultured archaeon; assembly: GCA_964626865.1. Taxonomy (GTDB): domain Archaea; phylum Thermoplasmatota; class Poseidoniia; order MGIII; family CG-Epi1; genus CG-Epi1. Next base: position 5,269 of record CAZVIT010000065.1, read on the forward strand.
CGAGTACCTGCATGAGCTTCTACGACTTGCATATCTACACGTATAGATGCTTTAGGAAATTCTTCCACCATAACTACTTTTTCAAAAGCTTGTGAAGCAATATAAGAAATCTCACTGGATCTTCGATCTAATCCTGGCCTTTTCCTATCATTTACACTGAAAGGCGCCATAGTGTATCTAGCTTGAACGATAGCTCTATCTGCTTTTTGTTTATGCCTAGGGTGACATTCCATAGGTCCAAATACACCTGCATAAATTTTGTTATTACCCCATTCAAGATAGCAAGATCCATCAGCATTGTCTAAAACTCCTGCTGTGATTTTAACATTCCTTAGTTCATCGGGTTTTCTTCCGTCTAGACGGACTCCGTCTTTAATCAATTCCATATCTGTTTGGCCAGCCATTTTATTTCTCCAAT